>DASPJL010000090.1:0-52434 GCA_035628645.1 Cytophagales bacterium
TCCTTGCTAATAGGTCTTACACCTAAATTTCTATATGATGCTGAGAACACCAAATGCAGAGATCACAAAATCAGACAATAGGTCTAAAACCTTGAACCGGAAAGGTGCATCTCTGCATCGGTGATGTGCCAAATAAAATTCCGAAATTTTATTTAATTGTAATACTTGCCAAACTTAAAGGAACCAGAATTAGAGGATTAAAGAATTTTTAGAATTTGGTAACGAGATAGGAAAGGTAATTCGAGATAAGATGCTGGAAGTTCAAAATTCTGTTCATTCTAAAATCATGAAAATTCTGATTCTGACATTAAATAATATCTGGATCAGTTTTTTCACTATCAAGTAATACTTCCATTTCAGAAGGCATAGTTTCATCGTAGGCTTTTTCTGCTCTTATTTCAGGTAACACTTCTGGGTCGATAAATCCTAACCTTGCTGCATGCAAGGCTGCGGCTTCGGTATCTTTTACAAGCACCATTTCTACCCCATGTCCTGCCGCTTCTTTTGCCAGCTTATGTACTACGATGTCGCGTTCCTCTTCAGAAACATCCCGGATATATATGGCTTTTATTCTTCCAGGAAAATCTTTAATGGTTTGCAGATAAATTTCAGGATCCTTCTGCCCGCTGTCACCTACGAGGATAAAAGGAAGGTCCGGATAAGTTTTTAAGATTTGTCTTATCTGTTCCTTTTTATGGATTCCATGTCCTGATTTGATCAGATATTCTTCCGTTAATCCCATGTCTCTCAACATTAAAGGCGCTTTTGGAATACCATTAAAACTGAAAAAATCCACAAGAAGGTCATATAGATTCCATGCACTGCTCGAAACAAAAAATAGCGGATTGAATATCGTGTAATCCGGTCCACTTTGAAGCGCCCTGTAGAATGCCGAAATTCCTTTAAATGGTAATCTTGTCCGGGCATTATGAAGGAAAACAAGCCGTGCAGCTTTTAAAATATTAGTAACATCTGACACTAGTACGGTATCATCTATATCGGAAATAACCCCGAAAAGGCTGCCGACAGGAGGCACCAGTACCTGACCTATGGCGGTAACTGGTTCTGTCTGCCTCGGATTTAACTGATCAAGCAATTCCAGATGGACCTCATGCCATGCCCTTCCAATGGCCAGGACATATGGCGCTTTGATCCTGATTTCAAAATATCCTTCACTATCGGTGGTCACAATCTGTTCGTTTCCCTGAAAGCTGGCCTTTATCCTCACACCCGGTACTTCATCACTTTGGAATCTTTTATACATAGCCAGGATGTTTTCCAGAAATGAATCGTCGTCCTCAGGAAGCCTGATGCCTTTATCCTCCAGTACTCTACCCTTTAGGTAGAGTTCGTCCGAATTGCCAAAACCCCGGTAAGGGATGATTTGAATCGGGCGATATAATCCCAACCTTTGTTTAAACTGATGTTTAAGTTGGTCCAGCCGGTCATCAATGTTACTCAGTCTTCTAAGTATGTCTTTTCTGAAAATGCTCATTATTAAATATTAGGATGACTGTTAAATGTAATTAGTGGAAAAATGCAAATAAGGTTACTTAAAACTTTAATTTCTTGTCATTCTATAAAAATTACTTCTTCTGCATGCACTATATTTGCCAATCTTCAAGTTATAATCCTTCAATTGAATTATGAAAAATATTTCAGTAATTGGTTCGGGAACAATGGGAAACGGGATCGCACATGTGTTTGCCCAACATGAATACAACGTTTCTTTGGTTGATGTTTCTATGGAAGCGCTAGACAAAGGGATGACCACGATTTCGAAGAATTTGGAAAGACAGGTTGCAAAAGGAACAATTACTGCTGAGGTAAAAGAAGGTACGGTTAAAAGAATTGCCACTTTTACTGATATGAAGGAAGGCGTAAAAAATGCCGACCTAGTAGTGGAAGCAGCTACCGAAAACGTTGAACTAAAGCTTAAAATATTTAAAGAGCTGAGTAATTTTGCGCCTTCCCATACCATCCTGGCTTCAAATACTTCTTCAATATCCATTACCAAAATCGCTGCTGTCACCAACCGACAGGAAAAAGTAATAGGAATGCACTTTATGAATCCAGTACCAGTGATGAAGCTGGTAGAAGTGATCAATGGCTACAGCACCGACAAGACAGTTACGGAAACAGTAATGGATTTATCTCAAAAACTGAATAAACAGCCTGTGGAAGTCAATGATTATCCAGGTTTTGTAGCCAACCGCATCCTGATGCCTATGATTAATGAGGCTATTTATTCCCTATATGAAGGGGTGGCAGGAGTAGAGGAAATTGATACGGTCATGAAACTTGGAATGGCTCATCCGATGGGACCTTTGCAACTGGCGGATTTTATCGGATTAGATGTGTGCCTCTCCATTTTGAGGGTTTTACATGAAGGATTTGGGAATCCTAAATATGCACCTTGTCCTTTGTTGGTCAATATGGTGGAAGCAGGGAACCAGGGAGCGAAGTCTGGCAAAGGTTTTTATGAATATACTTCAGGAAGCAAAGAATTGGTAGTGGCCGCAAGGTTTAGGAAAAAGTAGGAAGTGGGAAGTTGGAAGAGGGGAGTTAGAGAGTAAGAAAACCTGACGTAAACTTTTGGAGGGTTTAAAACCCTCCAAAAGTTAAAAGACATAATAGCTTTTTAATATACATTTAACATTTAACATTCAACATTCAACATTTAAAATTCCCCCGTGTTATCTCAACGACAACTGTTTTTAAATCACCTGGCTCAGACTACTGATTTTCCTCTTTTATTGGAAGTGGAAAGGGCGGAAGGTGTTTATCTTTTTGGACCCCATGGAAAAAAATATATTGACCTGATCTCAGGAATCAGTGTAAGTAATGTGGGACATCGTCATCCTAAAGTTCTACAGGCAATTCAGGAGCAGCTTGATAAATATTTGCATGTGATGGTCTATGGAGAGGTAGTGCAGGCGCCACAGGTAAAGCTGGCAGCAAGGCTTTCTGAGATTTTGCCCAAACAATTGTCTGTAAGCTATTTTGTCAATTCGGGCAGTGAAGCAGTTGAAGGCGCTATGAAATTAGCCAAAAGATATACGCACCGTTCAAAAATACTGTCTTGTATAAATGGATACCATGGAAGCACGCAGGGATCCCTATCCCTCAATGGAAGTGAGGAATTTAAAAGAGCTTTCAGGCCCTTGCTTCCAGGAATTGGCCATATCGAATTTGGAAATATCAACGACCTGGATTTTATTGACGATTCTGTAGCGGCAGTGGTTATTGAAACAGTGCAGGGAGAAGCAGGGGTAAGGATGGCGGACGAAATGTATTTCAGAAAATTAAGAGAACGTTGTACAACCACCGGAACCTTATTGGTATTTGATGAAATACAGGCCGGATTTGGAAGAACCGGTAAATTCTGGGCGTTTGAGCATTATAATGTCGTTCCTGATATTTTGGTTTGTGCTAAAGGAATGGGAGGAGGCATGCCTATGGGCGCTTTTATTTCATCTCCTGAGATAATGAACTCATTGAGAAGCAACCCGATTTTAGGGCACATTACTACTTTTGGCGGGCATCCCGTTTGTTGCGCTGCATCATTAGCCACCATCGATATTATTCTTGAGGAAAACCTGCTTAGCCAGGTGGAGGAGAAAAGTGCTTTATTTCATCAGTTATTGGTTCATCCTGCTATACATTCAGTACGAAGTAAGGGGTTGTTGATGGCGGTGGAGTTTGAAAGTTTTCCTGTTTTAAAAAGCGTGATAGACAAATGCATAGAAAATGGACTTTTAACAGATTGGTTTTTGTTCTGCAACAACTCAATGAGAATTGCTCCTCCTCTTACCATCACTTTGCAGGAGATAAAGGAAGCCTGTGAAATTATTTTAAATTCTATAGCTGCACTTAAAATGTAGCTGTGTTTTTGGGTCATAATTAAAAGAGTATTTGATTGATAATTAATTTATTAAATAAAGTGAGTTAACCCATTTAAGTACTTCATTGATCGTTTTTTTTAGGGAAGGAATATACAGAGTAGAATTGATCTAGAATTATCAAAATTTAATCCTTTAAATTTTTGTAATTTTTTTAGATAAAACACTTGGAGATGATTAGGAAACTATAAACATTTGCATCATAATTTTCCAACACCTCCTTGAAACATCCTGCTTTTTTCTGTTGGCAAAACAGAGCGCTCATCTTAGGAATTTTCCTATTAATGAATTATTCCTGCAACAATAAAAAAACTACTGTTCAGGAGAAAAATGAAAAAGGCAGGATAACGCTGAACGAAAAAACTATTTTTGATTTCAGAATGGTCCAAAGGGCGAGAAGAGGAGCTAACCATCAAGAGAAAGCGCTTAGTAACAAACTCTTTCAACAAGCCGCTGAAACTTATAAAAGTAGAAAAGATACTTTTCAAGCCATCAATAAATTAAAGGCTTCTATTATTGCTTACCCTCATCCGGATGTTTATTTCGAATTAGGGAGCATTTTTCTGGAGCACAAAGCGTTTGACAGCGCCCAAAAAGCGCTTAACATTTCGGAATTATTGAATTACAATGATCTCCCTGCACTCTATTATAAACTCGCTAAAGTTCATGCTGCCCGTAAGGAGGTGGAGGAAACCAATAAATACCTGGAGTTAGCACTGGTAAAAGGGTTCAGGGATATTAGCAGTCTAACAAAAGACCCTGATTTTAAGAACATAAAGACTTCTGAAGAATATAGAGGATTAATTGCCGATAACGTGTCCAATGAAGCCGGACGGAAAGAAGCCCTATTTGAGGTATTTGTATCACATTTCCCTAAAATAAAGCTTCCTTTTAGAATAGAAAAATCAGAAACCAGAAACTTTAATTACGGGAACTACATTCCTTACGATTTTGAAGAGTTGTTAGTGGAAATGATTCGAAAAGAAGAAAGCAAAGAATACAGTTATGTGGGTATAATAGATTCCACTGCCAAATATATTGCAGTTATTTATTCTTCCATTGATGCCATAGAGGAGGACAATACACCGGCTACCGAAAGTTATTTGGTGGTTTATGATAAGAAAGGTAAGATAATCGACAATTTACTTTTTGCCTGCGCTTGTTCACCTGCTGAGACTTATGCGGGACTTATAGACAAGAAGAAAAAAATTAGGGTAACACGGTTTAAAAACACGGCGGAATACGATGGCCCAACCACAGATCTCTCCGGCAATGGAACTGAAAGCTCAATTAGTCAATATACTTACTATTATAAAATAACAAGAGAAGGAAGGATCAAATTTGAGAAAAAAGTAGAAGAAGAAATTATCGCCAGGATTTAATCGGCGTCCTCTTCCTGGTTTTCATCAATCCTTTTTTCATAATAAGCATCCAATAAAACATTTGATTTCAAATGCCCGATAAGTGAATTTGTCAATACTATAATTACCGTTTCATCTTTAAGGTTGCGGAGAAATATCGTTTTGTAACCTTCCCACCACCCGCTGTGCCATACCACCTTGTCTCCATGATAGTCTTTGATTCTCCATCCATAACCATAATTATCCCTTTTTTTACGCTTTTTAAAGACAGGAGTAAAAGCTGTTTCCAGGGTAGTATCACATAAAACAAGTTCGGAATATAAGGCCCTGTCCCATTTATAAAGATCCTCTACGGTGGAATAAACACCTTTATCTCCCAATACCCCATCCAGATAGGTTTTTCCTGCTTTTCTTCGCCTTCCTCCATTGTAACCTTCCACTACATTGCTGATTTCAATTGGGACTCCATGATTATAAACGTAGGAATTGAACATCCTTGCCGGAAGGAAAATATTGTGGCGGACGAAATCTTCAAATTTCATCTTGCTTACCTTCTCTACAATGGAGGCCAGCAACATATAGCCTGTATTGCTGTAGTCATATCGGACACCCGGTTGGTAGTAGGGGATAGGTTTATGCATCGTCATCAGGCAGAGCACATTTTCATTGCTTATTGTTTTTTTTCTGTCCCATACCTTGTCGCAGAAATAGGCATAGTTTGTCAGTCCTGACTGATGGGTCAACAATTGATGAACCGTAATTCCTTTATAAGGAAAATCAGGAAAGAACTTTTGAACTGAGTCTTCATAATTCAATAATCCCCTCTGCTGAAGAAGCATAATTGCAGCGGAAGTAAATTGTTTTGATACGGAGGCAAGTTGAAAGACTGCATCAACTGCGAGGGGTTCTTTTGTTCTGAAGTTTTTATATCCGAAAGGTTTTTTGAGTATTATTTGTGTTCCTTTTGCAACGAGTACTACCCCGTTAAAGCCACGGCGTTCCTGCAGGTTGCAAAAATAATCTTCCAGTATTGCGGCCTTTTTTGCAATTTCCTTTTCGCTGAGTCTTTTTTCCTTCTTTTTAAAAAGCTTTAAAAGGGGCTTGCGTTCAGGGCTCTCCTGGCAAGAATGGGTAAAAAATAAAAAAAACAGGAATAAAATTTTAACTGCACAAACTTTCTGTCGCATCAACTTCCGATTCTGATCTGAGGAAAAATTTATTAATACTTATTTAACAGTTGCCACCCTATACTTATTGCCGCTATTATAGATGAAATTATGGCAAGAATTGTAGCCGTTCGGATTTTGCTTGTAAGGGCATTAATTTGTTCTGCCATTCTTTTAATTAATTCAGCTTGTCTGATTTCGTTTTTTTCAAGGTAATTTATCCGGTTCATCACGTCATGGACATCCGTAGAATTAGGAGCAGATGCGGCTTTATCCTTGTTTAATGTAGTATAAACCTGACGGGCCAGATCAACAATCGTAGCTCCGTTTGAAATTAGTTTCCACCAAACCATATATGTATTTTAATATGAAATAAAACTGAATATAAATTGAAGCACTCTTACAATTATAACAAAACATTTAGCTTTGAGTACTTCATTGGTAATAAATTAAATCAAAATAACCCTTAAAAGCTATGGTAATCAAGGTAGATGAACATCTCCAACTTGATAAAATAACAATGGATGATAAGTATAATTTACTTAAGTACCTCAACAATCCCATTGTTTATAAAAATACACTTACCGTCCCTTCTCCGTATACTGAAAATGATGCAGACTGGTGGATAATGTTTGTCTATTTAAAAGAAAAAGAAGAAAAAAGATTGACAAACTGGGTAATCAGAATGGATGGAAAGCTGATCGGTGGATTAGGACTATTGCTAAAGTATCCGGGAGATAAAGCAAAGGATGAATTCGGATACTGGCTGGCCGAACCTTATTGGAACAAAGGCATTATGACTAAAGTCGTAAAAGTATTTACGGATTTTTGTTTTAATCAGCTAGGTTATGAAGTGCTGGAAGCTCCAGTGTTCCACTATAACCATGCTTCTGCACGGGTTCTGGTCAAAGCAGGTTTTAAGTTTGTCAGGGATATTAAAAATGTTTATGAAAAAGACGGGAAATATGAAGATGCCAAACTTTTTGTAAAAACTAAAAAAGACCTTTTTAATATGGCGGCTTCATGAAGCGATAATGTCCTATTTAAAAGTTATCCATAGCTGAGAAATTGAAATAATTGGCCGAAACCTTGTCAAAACCTTTGTTTACAAACGGATTTTAAAAAAAAGTACACCCAAATTTTCATCCCTTTTTTGGAAAACTTTCTAGTTACGGGAGGTCAAAAATCCTTAATTATTAAGTCGTTAAAATTATTCTCTCAAGATCAATTAGTTTCATGGCTTATAAAAATATGGCACATTTTTAGCGTAATCATTATGAATTTTTTTATTCTCCCTTCTTAGATTTTTACATCATTGCTTTCTTACTTTAATTGGTAAACAATTCAAATTTCAGTCTCACAATCCTTTAATTTCAAAGTTTACAATAAACCTAACTTCCCACCCTGGTCCATTTTTTTCCAAAATTGAGACTATGGAACTTGTTGAATTTCTCCACAAACTCCTATAAAATCCTTTAAATTTTCAAAAAAAGGCGGTTTTCCCCAGATTGTAGAAAAAAAGCACGCTTTTGGCATATCTCCATTTCAATTAAAAATAGTTTTAAATTTTTGGAGTATGGAGGCAAATTTTATAAATCTAGAAAAAAACTACACAGGTAAATGGCTTGTGATGTTTGGTGCATTGGTATTCTCCACAATATGTTTTTTCAATAGCAATTCAGCGGAAGCTCAATGTACGGCAAGCGCTAACACTCAGAACTGGACTACTTTGAATTGGTCATCTTGCACCAATCCTCCTAAAACTGACGGAGGTTCATATTCTGGAAGTTATATTATTAATGGGCTTGGCAATGGAGAAGTTTTATCTGTGGATATAAACTTAACATTAACCGGGACTTTGTCCGTCAGTTCAACTGCTCATGCTACATTTCTTGTAAAGTCAGGAAAAACTTTAACAATAAACGGATCGGTAAGTATTCCTGACAATAATGTAACTTTTTATGTGGAGCCAGGAGCTTCACTTATCATTAATGGTTCTTTTAACGCCGCCGGTAAAAATGATGTGTTTGGAGGTTCCGGGACTATTAAGGCTACAACAATCAATATCGGAAAAAATGCCCAATGTTATGGCGGTGAATGTCCAACCATTATTTCCACAACTTGTTATTCAGGCGGAGACAATTTCTGTAGTAATAACGTAAATAATTGCTCTACTGCGGTTGGTGCGGCAGGTTCAATAACTGGCTCTGGTTCTGTATGTGCGGGGCGAACAGGAGTGGTTTTTGAAGTTGCATCTATAGCCAATGCAAGTACATATGACTGGTCTTTACCTGTTGGAGCAACAATTGCATCCGGTGATTATACCAATAAAATTACCGTAGACTTTGCGAGTAATGCATCGTCAGGAAATGTAACTGTCAGAGGGGTTGCCTCTTGCGGTTCTACCGGAACCTCTTCAAGTATTTCGGTTGCTGTTTCTACAACAAATGCCTGGACAGGAGCAGTTAACACAGAATGGAACAATGCCAATAACTGGTGCGGCGGCATTCCATCAAGTACTCAGAATGTTGTAATAAGCAGCGATTCTCCAAATATGCCTGTAATTAGTTCTGTAGCTTCTTGTAAAGATTTAACAATAAATACAGGGGCAAGTCTTACTGTAGGAAATGGAAACTTGAATGTGGCGGGTGCAAGTACGATAACCGGTGCAATTTTCTTTAATAGCTCCGTTGCAGCAGCCACGTTCGACAATGACTTAATAATGGATGGAACCTGGACAGAAAGTGCAGTGAATAGTATCAACTTTAAAGGTAATGTCAACTTTAAAAAGACTTTTAAAGGAAAATCAGGAATTCACCACCTTACTGGAATCGGAAAAACAATTACCGTGAAGGAAAAGATAGATGTTCCATTGTTAAATCTGAATGAATATACCTTAACAGTGGATGGTTTGGTGACCGCAACTACAAAATTTGAAGGTACTTCAAATACAAATCTTGTAATAGGTGAAAATGCAATTTTTGAAGCAGGGTTAAATTTTGTAACCGGAAAACAAACGGTCAGAGATCTAACAATAAATAAAACAGGTGATATCACTTTAGGTACACCCTTAACAGTAAAACGCAACCTGACGTTTTCTTCTTCAGGAAAAATAATTACCTCAGGTGCTGCCGTACTTACCTTAGATGTTGATGCTACTTATGCAAATGCTTCTGGCAATAGTTTTATCGAAGGGCCTGTAACTAAAATTCACGCATCTACCACGCCTTTTATTTTTCCGATTGGAGCGGACACTGTGTATAGGAGAATAGGATTTGTTACTAAAACCTCTACCACCTCTGCATTTACAGCACAATATTTTAAAGAAAGCGCACATAATGTTGCTCCCGAAGCTTCTGAAGGGCTTTACCTTAGTGACTTTGAATATTTCGATTTGCATAGAATTTCCGGTGATAGTGCAAAAGTGATTTTATACTGGGCGGCTTCAACAAATGTGAATGAAAATGGCGATTTTCAGGATTTAAGAATAGGTCACTTTAACACTGGAGCCGGAGAATGGGAAACTTTTGAAGTTGATGTTGACGGTTCAAGTACGGTCAATTCAGGGATTATGACCACTAAAAAATATTTAGGGAACTTTAGCCCGATGAGTGCGAAATCAGAGGTTCCCGTACTTCCTCAACCTGTGCAACTTAACAGTTTTAACATAACAACTGGATCAGCAGGGATTCTATTGGAATGGGAGACTTCTTCCGAAACAAATAACAAAGGATTTGAAATCCAACGATCAACAGACGGATTCCAGACATTTGAAATTGTAGGGTTTGTAGACGGAAATGGTACCACCAACCATAGCGCTTACTATGAGTTTACAGATGTAAACCCTTCGGCAAGCGGAGCATATTATAGATTAAAACAAGTGGATTATAACGGTAAATTTAAATTCAGTGTAATTAAATATGTTGCAGGAACTGACCTTTATAAAGTTGCAACAAGTTTATATCCAAATCCGACCAATGGAAATGTAGTACTGATTTTAGAAGAATCTGAAATAGCCTATCACTTAAATTACCAGATCATCTCCAGTGATGGAGTATCAAAGGTGTTAAAAAGAGAAATAAAAAATGATCAGATAAATGAGCGTTTATCTCAGGACATTTCAACCTTAAATGATGGAGTTTATACCATTATATTAAAAAATGGAAATCAAACCCATCAACTAAAGCTTATCAAAATATAATAAACAGGTGTATAAATAAAATTTAAAAACTTAATTGTAATCTTAATCATTGTTGATCTTTAGATCTCCGTCCCCGTAGGCCGGAGATCTTTTTTTATTTGTATTCCCTCAATTATCCCTATTGTATAGGTAGATGATGATAAAAGAAGAGCATGAGCAAACTTGAAAGTATTTAACGAAAAATTTTTACACATTCTTTAATTTATTACTTCCCAAAATGGTTTAATTTTTTCTCCAAATGGGATAGTTTAGTTTATAGAAATGACGATATAAGGCTTGTAAAAGCCGCTTTTTTTGAAAATTTAAGCTGTTTTTAAATATTTTCTTTAACAAGCATATTTTTTGGCGTTGTCGCACACAGCGATTAAAATGATAAAAGAATATGCTCAACACTTCATTAAGATTACATGACAAGAAGATTGTAAGAAAGGGCTTTAGTTTTTTAATTATCTTATTCCTTTTCGTATCTAGTAAAGGTTTCGCACAATGTTCAGTAAGTGGAACAAAGAATTGGAGTTCTGGTTATAATAGTAGCTGCACAGTTTTAAATCCATCACTTAATGCGGTTTTAAATATCGATGTAAATGAGACTCTTGTTTCGTTGACTATAAATTCGGCCGGAGGATTTATATTAAGGGTGAAATCAGGAAAAACTTTAACAATCAGTGGATCAATGTCTACTTCAGGTGGGATTACTTATGATATAGAGTCTGGTGGAAAATTGGTTATTGGAGGGGCCTTTTCAAGTTATGGTGACCATATTTTTATGGGCTTGGGAGAAATAAATATCGGAGGTGGTATTGCTACAACCAATGCAAATTGTGGTCCCAACGGATGTCCTAGAATTATTGCGCCGGGCGGCTGTTCTTCTACCTCAACTTCCTTTTGTGCAAATGTGAATGCTTGCGGTACACCAGGTGGATCAAATGTATCGGGATGTGGTTCTGTAACTTTAACCGCTACCGGAGCAAGAACCGGGGAGAATTATAAATGGTATAATGTGGCAAGCGGTGGTACCGCATTCAAAACAGACGGAAATACTTTGACAACAAGTACTACCAGAACGGTTTATGTCGCAGTATATGCTTCGTCCCCTGCATGTGAAAGCACAACAAGGAAAGCCATGACTGCAACTGTAAACGCTACTCCCACAGTTACAGTCCCATCCAATATGTCTGTTTGCAATGGCGCTACCATCAATGCAAATTTTTCAAGCAGTGTCGGTGGTTCGACGATATCCTGGTCCAATAACAATACAGCAATAGGGCTGGCCTCCTCAGGAACCGGAAATATTTCAGGTTTAAGAGTATCAAATTCTACCAATAGCGCAATAACTGCAACAATAACGGTAACTGCTACCAAAAATGGCTGCGGCGGTTCAAGTTCATTTACAATAACCGTAGATCCTGTAAACACCTGGTCAGGAGCGGTAGATTCCAGATGGGAGCTTTCTGGCAACTGGTGCGGAGGAGTACCCTCCTCTTCTCATAATGTAGTAATCCCGGCAGGTACGCCAAATATGCCTGTAATTACCACTGTTGCGAGGTGCAGGAATTTAACCGTGAATGCTGAGGCTTCCCTAACAATAGGAGATGGAAGTTTGACATCAGGAGGAACAACAACGTTGAATGGAACTATAGATTTGAATAGTCCTTCAAGCGTCGCCACTTTCACTGGTGATTTTATTTATAACGGAACATGGTCATCAAATGCATCTGCTTCGGTTCTTTTTAATGCAGAAGCTAAATTTTTAAAAGCCATTGAATCTTCTTCAGATTTTACAATTAATGGCTCCTTGATTTTTCCATCTTCCGGGAAAATAACCATGAAGGATGGTGCCATGCTTAAAATGGGCCAAAATGCTACTTATACAAATGCGGATGAAGACAGTTATGTAATAGGTAGAATGGAAAAGACCGTGACCTCCACGGCAAAGTTCATCTTTCCCATAGGCAAAGACACTTTATATCGACCACTTGCGATTGAACCTGAATTTGCTATTACGAATACTTTTGAAGCGGAATATTATATAGGGAATCCTATTAAAAAGACCGCATCAGATGAAAGTGGGATCCCGGTAGTCAGTCAGGTAGAATACTGGGATTTAAAACGAGTGTCCGGAGGAAATGCAAGAGTGACTCTGTATTGGGGTGAGAGTAGTAAGGTGAGTGAAAGTGGCGACCTTAGCTTTTTAAAGGTTGCTCATTATAATTCAGTAGGTTTTTGGGAAAATAAGGGAGGAATAGACGTTGCAGGTACCTGGAGAAAAGGAAGCGTAACCACACAAAATTATCAAACAGATTTTAGTCCTTTCACCATTGCTTCTTCTACTTTAATTCACACACTTCCTGTTCAGTACCTAAGCTTTGACGTAAAACAGATAAACACCACAGCCATACTGACATGGGAAACAGCAGAAGAAACCAACAACAGGGGTTTTGAAGTTCAAAGGTCCCTTGATGGTTTCCAAAGTTTTGAAACAGTAGGGTTTGTGAGTAGTTCTGAAACCCAAGATTATAGTTTTACAGATGTAAAACCAATAACTGACGGCGCTTACTATAGACTAAAACAATTGGATAGTAATGGAACTTCGCATTATAGCATAGTTAAATACATGGAAAGTTCTGAAGTAAGAATTTTTTCAACAAGTGTATATCCTAATCCCACTACCGGTAATGTAGTTCTGATTCTGAAAGAGCCAGAGATTTCAAGGGAAATCAGTTACAGTATAATTACAACCGAGGGAGTCAATCAGGCAATAAGGAATAGGGTGAGCGAATCAGAGGTTAATCAAAGCTTATCAGAAGATATTTCCAAATTAAAAAATGGCGTGTATACTATTCAATTAAAGAATGGTGCATACCTACATTTTATAAAAGTAATTAAAATATAAACAACAGATAAAGTCATTATGTCAAAGACTTGGTGACTTATTATATAAATTGTAAACACTTTTAATTGTGTCTTAATGGTGTTAATTCTGGAAGAGAATGTCCAAAAAGTATGTTTTCGTCTTACTCTTTATTTCAGTGCTTTAAGTATTTATAACAAACGACTTGAAGATCCCAAAATTCGGAAAGCATAAATTTTAAAATTATTTTCAAAAACCTATACTATCACTAACGCCTCCACATACTTTTCTAGGCCATTAACCACTGATCTTCTTCTTCTGATTAACAAAATGCCATTTACTGACCATAATCTTGACAAGCTGGCTGTCCAACTTCACTAGCCAGCTTCCGGAAGTTGACTTGTGACACTAAGTAAGTTGACCAGCGAGGCTGGACATTTTACTTTCAGTAAGCAAACAGATTTTTTTCAGTCGACGGACAAAATTTTTTCAATGGCTGGAGAAGAATTTTTTCAGTGGCTGGAAAGGATTTTTTCAGTATGAAAAATGGGAATTCTGAGGGGCTAAAAATAAAAAAAGAAAGACTGTCTTAAGCCTTCCAGAAATCAGTAAGACGAAAAATGTAGTTTTTTGACAACCTCCAGGCATATGTCATCGTTGTTGACTGCTATTGCACGGTCAGAAGTTACGCTGAAGCTTTTTGGATGCCCTTTTATTTTTGGTGTCAAATTCATTTTTATTAAATACCTTTTCATACCTCTATCTTTGCTGAAATTTTAAGGATAGATCCCTTACATTATGACAAAGATAGAAATAAGTTTGCCTGCGGAAGTAGGAATGGTAGAAAAAAAATTAGATAATTTTCTTAAACAGGAATATTGCTCTCCAGATTACAAATCCTTTCAATATAAAGTTGTCCGTAGGTCAATTGACGCCAGAAGCAGGCAAATAAAAGTAAACCTATCCATAGAATTATACATAGATGAAGCGCCTCCTTTAAATCCTGAAATTTTTAATAATTATAAGGACGTCAGGAATGCCCCTACGGCAATTATTATAGGAGCCGGTCCGGCAGGACTGTTTGCGGCATTAAGGTTAATTGAATTGGGCGTTAAACCTATTGTTCTCGAAAGAGGAAAAGATGTACGAACCCGAAGAAGGGATTTGGCTGCGATAAATAAAGACCACGTTGTAAATCAGGACTCCAATTATTGCTTCGGAGAAGGCGGGGCAGGCACATATTCAGATGGAAAACTTTATACCAGATCAAAGAAAAGAGGCGATTTGAGGAAAGTTTTAGAGGTTTTTGTAGGTCATGGAGCAACAGAAAACATTCTTGTAGATGCGCATCCTCACATTGGTACAAACAAACTTCCGGGAGTAGTAAGCCGGCTAAGGGAATCTATTATAAAGTTCGGAGGAGAAGTACATTTTGATACCAGGGTAGTAGATATAATTATTAAAGATAAGGTGGCAACGGGCGTGGTTACGGAAAAAGGCGATAAGACAGAAGGAGAGGGGATTATTCTGGCAACCGGCCATTCAGCCCGTGACATCTTTTATCTGTTAAACGCTAAAAAAATCCTGATTGAAGCCAAGCCCTTTGCTTTAGGAGTAAGAATCGAACACCCACAGTCACTTATTGATGGTATTCAATACCATTGCGAGACAAGAAGCGCTTATTTGCCTGCATCGTCTTATGCTCTTGTGGCGCAGGTAAAGCATAAGGGTGTTGAAAAAGGAGTTTTTTCTTTTTGTATGTGTCCCGGTGGGTTTATTGTACCTGCAGCAACGGCTCCCGGTGAGGTGGTTGTAAATGGAATGTCTCCTTCAAGAAGGGATTCCAAGTTCGCAAATTCAGGGATGGTTGTAGCGGTAAATGAAAATGATCTGAAGCCTTATCAGAAGTTTGGTCCTTTGGCCGGGCTGGAATTTCAAAAGGAAATTGAACAAAGGGCATGCACACTTGCCGGAAATAATCAAACAGCGCCTGCTCAGCTGATGCTGGATTTTGTAAATAATAAAACATCAGCAACACTTCTGGAAACCTCTTATCAACCCGGCCTTTCTTCTGTTGAAATGAGAGCGGTATTGCCGGAGAATATTTCAGAATATTTGAAAGAAGGGTTTAAAGTATTCGGACAAAAAATGCGGGGTTATTTAACCAATGAAGCGCAAATCGTTGGTGTGGAAAGCCGAACATCCTCTCCTGTAAAAATTCCAAGAGATTCACAAACGCTGGAACATGTTCAAATAAAAAGACTTTATCCTTGCGGGGAAGGAGCAGGTTTTGCCGGTGGAATTATTTCAGCAGCAATAGATGGGGAACGTTGTGCCGAACAATTAGCGTTAAAGGTAAGTAAAATGTAATGAGGAATTAGGAGTGGCAAATTCATCCTGAATTCTTCCAACAATCTTATATCTGATATGAAAAAAACAGTGATTTTAGGGGCAACAAATGATGCTACCAGATATGCTTATAAAGCAGCAAACATGTTGAAGAAACATGGTCATCCCATCGTTCCTGTAGGACAGAAGAAAGGGGAGGTAGCCGGAGAAACGATTCGAAATGACCAGCCTCTGGAAGAGGACGTAGATACGGTGACCATGTATGTGGGTACCAGGAATCAGAAACCGCTTTATGACTATATCTTAAACCTTCATCCGAAAAGGATCATTTTTAATCCCGGAACAGAAAACCCTGAACTTGAGCAAATGGCTGAGGAAAAGGGAATCGAAACAGTGGAAGGTTGTACTTTGGTGATGCTTTCCGTGGGGTTGTATTAGTTTTGAAATCGGTAGTTTCTTTCCCTCATTTAAGGAAATCGTGAAATAATGGATCAAAAGGTAGGTCTTCGCTTTCAATGCAGTAATGTTTTTCCTTAAATAAGCCTTTTTATGTTTGGGCTTTAGAAGGAAAAATGAATAAAAAATCGTATTTTTGGCGCTGTTTGAAACCCCATATATGACAGAGGACAGCGCAATCAAATCTAATAATTATTCAGCAGATAATATCCAGGTTTTAGAAGGATTAGAGGCAGTAAGAAAAAGACCCGCAATGTACATTGGCGATGTTGGCATCAAAGGCCTTCACCATTTGGTTTGGGAAGTTGTTGACAACTCAATAGATGAAGCTCTGGCTGGACATTGTGACACCATCAGTGTGACTGTTAATACAGACAACAGTGTTACTGTGGAAGATAATGGAAGAGGAATTCCTACGGGTTATCACGAAAAAGAAAAAAAATCCGCATTGGAAGTCGTAATGACCGTACTTCATGCCGGAGGAAAGTTTGACAAGGATACTTATAAAGTTTCCGGCGGATTGCATGGAGTAGGTGTTTCTTGTGTGAATGCACTTTCTACACATATGGAAGTTACCGTGCATCGTGAAGGCAAAGTATTCAGACAGGAATATAATATTGGAAAACCTTTATATCCTGTAAAAGAAATTGGTACAACTGAAAAAAGAGGTACCATTGTTCACTTTACTCCTGATCCTTCAATATTTGCCATTACGGAATATAAATACGAAACCATTGCAACTCGGCTTCGTGAGCTTTCCTTCCTGAATAAAGGAATTAAAATCAACCTTCAAGATTTAAGGGAATTAGGGGAAGACGGAAACCCCAAATCTGATGTGTTCTTAAGTGAAGGCGGGCTCGTAGAATTTGTAGAATACCTTGACTCAACAAGGGACAAAATTATACCCTCCCCGATTTATGTTTTTGGGGACAAAGGGATTCCTGTAGAGGTAGCCATTCTTTACAATAATTCTTATTCAGAGAATGTGGTTTCCTATGTAAATAATATCAATACCATTGAAGGAGGAACCCACGTAGCAGGGTTTAGAAGGGCCTTAACAAGAACGCTTAAAGCATATGCGGATAAATCCAATATGCTGGAAAAAGTAAAAATCGAGATCAGCGGGGAAGATTTTCGTGAAGGACTCACTGCTGTAATTTCTGTAAAAGTACAGGAACCTCAGTTCGAAGGGCAAACTAAAACGAAGCTAGGAAACAGTGATGTAATGGGCGCCGTAGATACTTCAGTAAGTGAAGCGTTATCCAATTATCTAGAGGAGCATCCTAAAGAAGCCAAACAAATTGTTGCTAAGGTTATTCTAGCGGCACAAGCCCGTCATGCAGCACGTAAAGCGCGTGAAATGGTGCAAAGAAAGAGTGTTCTACATGGCACGGGACTTCCGGGGAAACTTGCAGACTGCTCCGATAATGATCCGGCAAACTGTGAACTGTATCTGGTTGAGGGAGATTCTGCCGGAGGGTCAGCGAAACAAGGAAGAAATAGGTTTTTCCAAGCCATACTCCCTTTGAGAGGTAAAATTCTCAATGTAGAGAAAGCTCAGGAATATAGAATATATGATAATGAAGAAATAAAAAACATGATCACCGCTTTAGGTGTTTCTTTTGGAACAGCCGAGGATGACAAAGCGCTGAACATGACAAAACTTAGATATCATAAAATCATTATTATGACCGATGCGGACGTGGATGGAAGTCATATCCGTACTTTAATTCTTACTTTCTTTTTCAGGTATATGAGGGATCTGATCGATAAAGGGTATTTATACATTGCCCTTCCTCCGTTATATCTTGTTAAGAAAGGGAAAGATGAGCGATACTGCTGGTCTGAAAAAGACAGAGAGCTTGCTGTGAAGGAATTGGCAAAAGATGGTAAGGAAGAAAGCGTAGGCGTTCAAAGATATAAGGGATTGGGAGAAATGAACCCTGAACAACTTTGGACAACTACCATGGATCCTGATAAACGAAGTTTAAAACAAGTGTCCATTGAGTCAGCAGCAGAAGCAGATCATTTATTTTCGATGCTAATGGGTGACGAAGTAGCGCCAAGAAGAGAGTTCATTGAAAAGAATGCTAAATACGCAAGAGTGGATATTTAGAGTAATAGGAATATTTTATATGTTATCCATCGTACTTATATTTAGGTTTTGGATATTTGCCTTTGATTAAAATTTTAAATAAAATAAATATGCCTGCGTTAGCAGGCTTTTTATTTATCACTAATAAACTTTTAGGAAATGTTAGTTAAGGATAGAATTTCTTCTCTTATCGATAAAAGTAACTTTATAAGCAGGGATTTAAGCTGGTTGCGATTTAATGAAAGGGTGCTTGACCAAGCAAGAAAACCACATAGAAATATATTCGAAGGGCTCAAATTCCTGTCTATAACTTCTTCAAATCTTGATGAATTTTGTATGATCAGGATAGGGAGTTTGTATAATTACCTTGACTATTCAAAAGAAAGAATTGACTATTCAGGATTAAGAGCCACGCCTTTTAAAACGAAACTGTTTGCAGATACTCAGGATTTTGTGAAAGAACAAGGTAACGTTTACAAAAACCTCCTATCTCCTCAGTTCAGAAACAATGGATTCTCAATAAAAGGAATTTTGGAATTGAATAGCAATGAGCTATCCAAATCATTGGAATATTTCAAAAAGACCATTTTCCCGATGCTCACACCAATGGTTTATGATAGTTACCATTCCTTCCCGATATTAATGAATAAGATATTGATATTTGGAGTAGTTACTAAGGTGTATAACGAGTACAAGGAAATAAAAAAGTTGTCCTTTGTTCAGATACCACAGAATCTTCCAAGGTTTTATGAGTTTCACAGGGAGAATGAAATTGTTTTTGTTCCCATTGAAGATATCATAAGATGGCAGATAGATAAGCTTTTCAGAAATATAGAAATAGTTTCTGTAAATCTCTTCAGAATTACCAGGAATGCAGATTTCTCGGTGGAAGAAAGCGACGACATTGAGGCGGATTTTATTGATGAACTGAAGAGAAAGCTAAAGACCAGAAGGACTGGCAGAGTAGTAAGAATAGAAGTTGAGCCGGATTTTTCCCCATGGATGATGGAAATTTTGATGCAGCGATGGGAGTTAGAACAGGATAATTTCTTTAAAATTGATACTTTAATAGATTATACCGGGCTTCTTCAGATTGTCAATCATAAGGAATTCCGTAATAAAATTCCTCCGCAACCTGCACCCGTCCCACCTTTAAGTTATCCAAAACACGGGAATGAGGATTTATTCGAATACCTAAAGAAAAAGGATATTTTTCTTCATCATCCTTATAACAGCATGGAGCCAATGGTGCAGTTGTTGGAAAAAGCCGCTGAAGATCCTAAAGTACTGTCCATAAAACTAACGATCTATAGAATAGCCAAAGAATCAAGGATTACCAGCGCATTGTTGAAAGCTGCTGAAAACGGGAAACACGTTTCCGTGCTTTTCGAAGTAAAGGCCCGTTTTGATGAGGAGAATAATATTAAAGAAGCATTGAAACTTCAAAAAGCGGGATGTTTTGTGATATACGGCGTGGGTAGCCTAAAGACCCATACCAAATTATTAATGATCGTAAGAAAGGAAGGGGAGAAGGTCACAAGGTACTGCCACATGTCCAGTGGGAATTATAATGAAGAAACGGCCAGGATGTATACGGACTTTGGACTTCTTACTACAGGAGAAATTTATGCGCATGATATTTCAGAATTTTTTAATGTTATAACGGGTCACTCTGAACCCCATATTTATCAAAACCTGATCACAGCACCTCATTTTATGAGAAAGCAATTGATCGAAATGATTAGAAACGAAGCTGAAAATGCTCAAAAAGGATTGTCGTCGGGAATTATAATTAAAGTAAATTCTTTAGAGGACAGTGAGACGATTAACGAGTTTTATAAAGCATCTCAGGCAGGCGTTCCAATTAAATTAATAGTAAGGGGGATTTGTTGCCTTAAGCCCGGAAGAAAGGGACTAAGTGAGAACATTACTGTAAAATCTATAGTAGGAAATTTTCTGGAACATGCCCGAATGTATTATTTTCATAATGCCGGAGATGCAAAAATATACGGTGGAAGCGCGGATATAATGGTAAGAAGTTTTGAAAGAAGAATCGAATCTCTTTTTGCAATTGTTGACCCATTTTTAAGACAGCAGGTTATTAATATTCTCTACTCTAATTGGAAAGATAATGTGAATTCCTATTTTATGCAGGAGAATGGGACCTACGTTTTAAAAACTTTGACTGACGGGGAAGCGCCTTTTAATATTCATGAAGAATTTTTTAAAGTGACTCCGGAAATTATTCAGAGAGCCAAACTCTTTGATTAATATTTATTTAATATTTAAACCAATCAACCTTTTATTAACAAAACCACAATTATGAAAAAAAAACCATACTTAATTATCCTGATTGCTGTTGCGTTTTTAGGAATTAATGCAGTGCAAGCCCAGGTAAGATTACCTCAAGCGAGTCCTACGGCCAAAATAATTCAAAACTATGGACTTTCAGATGTGACTTTGGACTATTCACGTCCTAGTTTAAGAGGAAGAAGCTTTGGAGAGGGAAATCTGGATTATTACAGCAAATTTTGGAGAACAGGAGCCAATGCTGCAACAAATGTAGATTTTGGTTCTGATGTCACTGTCAATGGACAAGCCCTTCCTGCAGGTAAATACGGATTGTACACAATCCCGGGAAAGGACGA
Source organism: Cytophagales bacterium (assembly GCA_035628645.1). GTDB lineage: Bacteria > Bacteroidota > Bacteroidia > Cytophagales > Cyclobacteriaceae > DASPJL01. The sequence goes on from DASPJL010000090.1 coordinate 21,030, forward strand.
ATGGACCGTTATTTTTAGTAAAAACACAGGTGTAACAAGCGCTGGGAATTATAAACCTGAAGAAAATGTATTGACCCTCAAGGTAAAGCCTGAAAGCCATCCAGCCACAGAAACTTTTACAATTGACTTTACTGATTTTTCTTCTAACTCAATGACAATGTCTTTGAAGTGGGATAAATTCAGAGTTCCCGTTAAAATAGAATCAAATGTAAAGGAACAAGTCTTATCAAACACTGAGAAGGAAGTTGGAAATTTTGCAAATTCATTGACACAAGCTGCCAATTATGCATTGGAAAACAATGAGTTGGAAAGAGGTTTAAAATGGATTAATGAGTCAGTAGCGCTTCAGGAAAATTTTATGAACTTATTTGTGAAATCTAAGTATCTGGCAAAAGAAGGTAGTTATTCCGAAGCAGTCAAAACTGCTGAAAAGTCTTTGAACTTAGCAAAAGAAGCTAAAAATAATTTTTATGTTTCTGAAAATGAAAAAAATATTGAGGAGTGGTCTTCATTAAAAGGAAAGAAAAATAAAAAATAAGATTTCGATTTCCAGGGAAATAAAAAAAGGAGGCAGAACCTCCTTTTTTTATAAAAAATATAACCACTTATAATCCTTTGTCCTCAATTTCCTTCCAAATAAGTGCACTTGCACCTAGTACCGCTGCATTCTTATTCATCAATTTAGAAGGAAGTAACTTTACTTTATTTTTATAAATTGCCAACATGTTTTTCTCCATGTGGTACAAGGTTGGAGTAAAAATCAGTTCGTTGGCATTGACCAATCCTCCGAAAAGAATAATGGCCTCAGGACTTGTATGAGCCACCGTATCCGCAAGTTTCATTCCTAAGATTCTTGCAGTATATTCAAAAGCTTCCAACGCAATTTTGTCTCCTCGTAAGCCTGCCTCGGTGATCATTTCGGCAGTTAATTCATTAAAACTATAATTGTGTAATTCACTCGATTCCGTATAGTCAGCAAGCAGCTTATAAACGGTTCTTTTAATTCCGGTAGCAGACACATAAGTTTCAAGACATCCTCTTCTTCCACAACCGCACCATCTTCCATTTACATTAACTAAAGTATGCCCGATCTCTCCTGCAAAACCATCCGCTCCGTACACAAGATTTCCATTTACTACTATTCCGCTTCCCAAACCTGTTCCCAAAGTAATGACAATAAAATCTTTCATTCCTTTAGCTGCTCCATATTTCATCTCGCCTAATGCCGCGGCATTGGCATCATTGGTCAGCGCAACAGGAATATTATAGTGTTTTTTTATAAGAGCAGAAAGATTTACTACAGTTCCCCATTTTAGATTTGGCGGCCTTTCAACGGTTCCTTTAAAATAATTTCCATTGGGAACGCCTATTCCAATTCCTCTTAGTTTTATTGAATCCCCGGACTTTTTAATTGCCAGGTCAACATTTTCAAATAATCGGGGAAGAAAGGCAGAGACATCTTCATTCGCATTTGTTGGCATCGATCCGCTTTCATAACAATTGCCGTCGGCGTCAACAAATCCAAATTTTGTATTGGTGCCTCCAATATCAATCCCTAGTACAACTTCTGTCATGTATTTTAAATAGTTTGTTTGTGGGTTTGTAAAAATTAATAATTTTAGTAGCCAGTTTTGATCATTTCAATACACTCCGATTACAGCAACTAAACTCAAATGAAAAGATATTTAATTGAAATAATCGGAAAATTTATATCTAATTGAACAATAAATAAAATCATTTTATACTTTTTTTATTAATCATCAATTAATTCAAAGTTAATATTAAAATGTTAATACAAACCTTTGCATTAATTTCAAGTTTAGATTCTGATTATATAAAATAAGATTTTTACGTATGAATCTTGAAAATTTTGATATGGATAATTCTAAACCTGATATAAAGTGGATCGAAACCATAGGAAAATGGATGGACAGCAAGTACAGGCTTCCGGGCACAGATATTCGCTTTGGCCTTGATCCAATCTTAGGTCTTATACCTTTTGTAGGAGAGGCTGCTACTTTTATAATTTCTGGTGGGTTGGTACTTTCAATGGCTAAATATGGGGTAAGCAGAAAAGTTGTTATTCTGATGGTTTTGAATGTGCTCGCCGATGCAGTAATCGGAAGCATTCCTATTATCGGAAATATTTTTGATTTTACTTACAGAGCCAACAGCCGAAATATAAACCTTCTTAAAAAACACTATAAAGAAGGCAAATATCAAGGCAGTGGCTCTGGTATAATACTTTTGATTGTATTTATTTTAGTAGCTGCTTTCGGATTATTTGTCTATGGGTTGTTTAAATTAACTCAGTATATTTTTGAATTAATTTTTTAACGTAATAATCGTATAGAACCTGTTTGGGATTGCCCGGTTCCGGTGCAGTTTATTACATAAAAGTAAGCGCCTTCGGGTAAGTCTCTGCCATTGAATCTTCCATCCCAATTATTTACATAATGATTGGTTTCGTAAACTTTGGCTCCGTTTTGACTGAAGATAACCAATTGACAATCGGATATCTTTTCTACATTTTCAATATGCCACATTTCATCTCCCGAATTATCCCCATTAGGTGAGAAAAATTTAGCAGGAATAATGGCTAAGCTGTTTTCGACAGGAGTTATTACCATCACTTCTACTTCGTCTGAAGCAATATTGTTATTAATGTCAATTACAGTAAACCTGAAGGTGTATGTTCCTTCCAATAGGTTGGATAAGGTAATCACCTCGTCGTCGGTGTCAGTAAGGTCCAGCGCCGGTCCATTTATCTGTTCCCAATAAATTTCAGAGAGTTTCTCATTTGCAATGTTTGAGGTACCAGTTAAGGTAACTTCATTTTTAATGGAATAAATCGTAGTATCATTGCCGGCACTAGCTTTAGGAAGGGGATCAACCGTTACCTCAGAATACTTTTTCAAAGCAATAGTTTGTGTTACCGAACACTTGTTTTGGTCTGTTACTGTAACGGTATAGCTTCCTTCTGATAAATTGTTTAAATCCTCGGTGGTTTCATTGTTAGACCATTTATAAGTATAGGGCGCTAGTCCGCCTTGTGCTGTTATATTGATAGATCCTTTGGCTGTTTCGGATTCATTCACTTTGGAAAAAGTAATTGAAAGTGCAGATGGTTCTGTAATGGTTATGTTTTCTGTGGTATGATTTCCAATATCATCAATTACTTTAACAGAATAGGATCCTGCTTTTAATCCGCTCACTGTAGGTGTAACAGCACCTGTAGACCAGATATAGCTATAAGGTTCAATGCCTCCGATTGCAGTAATTGAAGCCGCGCCATCGTTGCCGCCATTACATTTTATTGAGGTAGTTACCACTTTTATTTTTAATTGAGGAACGGAAACTGAAGCTCCAAACTCATATGCACCAGGGTCAAAAGCTTTTCCGTAAGATCTTTTAAAATAATCCAGGTCAAAGGTTACTCCCTGAGAAGAAAGATCTTTTCCTTTGTCAATTACAGGCGAAGTCTTTTGTAAATGGAAATCAAGGTTAGCGGGATCAGCAAATTTAACGGATGCCACATCCTTGCTGAAAAAATTATTTGCAGAGTCGAAATCTACCACTTTACCTGGCATGTTTTCCAGGTAAATAAATGCTTTTTTGGGATTTGTTACAAACACCGTCTGGTTTCCAGGATTTACAATCAGGTTATTGTAAAAAGTATTTCCTTTACTTTGAGCACTGTACATGGTTATTCCATTCAATTTTGCGTCGATAACCGTGTTGTTGTACAAATGAAATCCTAGTCCTGCTGTTGTCGTTCTGTCGTCAATAAATATTCCATCTTGTTCAGAATTAGATATTACGTTGTTATAAACGTATACATCACCTTGTCCGAAAACGGTAATGCCTGCGCCTGTTCCCTTTTCAATTGTATTGTTGTAATATTTCCCTTTAGATCCTCCCCCGATCACCATTCCTGTTTGCTGAGAACCATTATTAAGTATGCCATAATTTTTAATACTGTTATTATAAACTTCTGCACCGGATATTGCACAACTCAGTTGCATGCCATCAAAAGCTGTATTTTCTATAATATTATCGTGTACCTTAATATTCTCAATATCATGAGGAAATAGGGTCCCGCAAGTTGTTTTAATTCCCATGAAAAATGAATGGCCTAAATAAAAGCCTTCACCTCCGCCAGCTTTTGTACCTACATCGTGAATATAAAAATGGTGAATATCTACGTTACGCATCACAAAATTTCCCCGCCAGGTTTCTGGTTTATCGCATTCAGGGTCTGTTTTAGCATTACATCCGACACCCAATGATTTAGTCACTTCAATGTAACCCGCTTCAAAATCTGTGGTTAATCTATTAAATCCTAGCCCTACAGTTGCTACTCCATCGATTTTAATTCCATATTTAAAATTAGGGTCGCCTGAACCTAGAATTTTAAAATATTTACTATAGGAGAAGGAAATACCCCATTTGGTTGTATTTGAAATAGTTACTTGCCCACCGCAATTTATGAACACTAGAGGTTTGTCTTGTGTTCCCTCGAAATTCTGAAACCATAAATATTCTCTTTTACCAGCTTGGATACAAATGGTATCGCCGGGAGAAATACCTAGTTTGGAACCGTCAATAATTTCCTGATCCAAAGTAATGGTATGGTCACAATTACAATCCTGACTTAAGGTCTTTGATGAATTTAATAATAGGAATAAAAATAAAATGACCTTGAGGCTGAATTTCAAAAAAGGGAGTGTGGCTTTCAATTGGCTCAATAAATACCCTTGGAAGTAGGAGCCAATATAAATATAGTTGTCTTGTTTTCTCATCTTTTTACTTCAGTTAGTACTCCTTTGTCCATATTTCTTTATGGATTGTAGCATTAGCGAAATAAGAAAGTATAAGAAAGTCGTATTCTAATTAAGAATGTTTTCTGGTTTTAGTTCTCAATACGAATAAATCTTTTCTCATAGCTGGTTTTAACAATATGTAAATTATTTAATTTTTTCTTGTTAAAATCTTATTTAATACAAAAATGAAAATAAACTTAATGTTAAAAACAGTGCTTCGGCTCGTTTTCTTACACGGGTGCCATCGAAAAAAGAAGTGACAGAAGTTATTGGAATAAGAAATAAGTTTCCAGAGATAAGAAACCAATTGCCATCCCTATGATAAGCCTTAGTACTTTGGACACGGTAAAGTCATCAAAACCAGGAGAAATCATTACGAAGAAAGGTGCAGCCTGTGCCACATAACGTGAGCTGAAAAGGTGAGTGACTTTAAAACTGGTAGAAAGAATTAAAATTCCGCATGCTAAAATAAAGAGAAACAAAGGTTCTGTTCTTTTATTCCAGGCATGAACTGCGCAACAGGCTAAAAAATAAAAGGCCAGGGTGGCCAATAATGGAGAAATAAGAAACGGATATATTTTCATCATTTCCCTTGGGAAAATCTTTTCTAGAACTTCGCTAAGGGGATAATATTTATAGCCAAGTACTAATATATTGAGAACAAGTATTATACAGTAAGATAATATCAAGGCTATCAATATTTTTTTATTGAAGAAAAACCATTTTGGACAAATAATTATGATTAATAGGGCGCCATATGCAAAGGCAAGAATTCCATGCCAGGGTACAATTCCCCCAGCACCCACAAAAGCTTGCTGAGGAGGCACCAATCCTTCCCATATTGCAAAGACAGGAATACACATAGCAAGGGCACTAATTGAAAATACTGCAACAGATATCCATCTATTGATGTTCTTTAGGTCAACCAACAATAAAACGCCTGCGGCGAAAGCAACAAGTAAAAATGGAGACCGTCCCAGGATGGCAAATCCTAAGGCTATTCCTCCAAGAAGAGACATGCAAAGACTTTTAGACAGAGAACCTTTTTCGTATTTTAAAACAATTGCCATAAACAGCACCGCTAATGTTGCAAATAACATTGCCGGTACCTCTGTCAGTGCCATTCCTGATACTTGCCACACCATTGGCACAGCGACAATATTCAGTGAATATATGAAGGCATCTTTAAAGGAGGTGTTTTTAATTAATGAGACAATTTTTGAAATGAGTAGAATTATCAGTCCTAGGATAAACACATTGACAAGCCGAATACCGGGAGTTGTCATATTGGTGATGGATTTTAAAGGATAATGAATAAATTGATAAAGCGGGCCTGGAGCCTGATTGTCTATTTTTAATAAAAACTCTTTTGATAAACCATATTCTTCAAAAAGGTAAACATTTGGGATAAATAACACCTCGTCAAAAAGCGGTGCTTGTTTATGATTCAGTGTTATTAAAAACAATATTAAATACCCTGAAATTCCAATGGCTAATAGAAGGTTCTTTGAAACTTTTCTATCCAATATTGATGCGACAGTCCTTACCAATTTTATAGGTGTAGTTAAATTCGGGATTAAAAATAGAGAAAACAATATTAACTTTTTGTAAAAGTTTGAGGCTTCATTTATAAGTGTCCTCAAAGAAAGTAAGTATTGGAACTTTTATTTATTTTTGTTCTCTTAAATATAACAAAGTGAAATTTTTAACAATTATCTTTTTTCTAATCAGCCTCCTTGTTTTATCAAGTATTTATATCTCTCCTTTAGATTTTTGGCCGATAAGTTTTATCTCTCTTTCAATTCCCTTCATTATACTGTTTAATATTTTTCTCTTTGTTTTTTTTGTATTGAAGAGAAAATTTCTTGCCGCCTTTCCTTTAATTGTGATAATTCTCGGTTTCAAATTTATTATTTCTTCTTATTCTTTCCATTTCAGCAGTCATAAGGACGAAAAGGAGACTTTTTCAATTTTGAGCTATAATACCAGCCGATTGTTGAAGGAAGATGTTTACTCAGATAGTTTCTTGCCAAAAGCAGATGAGATGATGGCTTGGCTGGCAGATCAGGATGCTGACATAAAGTGCTTCCAGGAATTTTACAATAACGATGAATCCAAATATTGGAACTCAGTAGAGAAATTGAGCCAGAATAAAGCCTACCATTGTTTTTTCTCAGGAGCTAAAGTAAATCATACCACCGGGGAAATAGGTGTGGCAATATTTTCTAAACATCCAATTGTGAACAAGGGAGAAATTATTTTCAGCAGCAATAACTTTAATAGGGGTAATTATGCAGATTTGGTAATTAAAGGCGATACTATAAGAGTAATTAATATTCACCTTCAATCCATGGAAATAAAAAGAGCGGGTATCTCAAATAAAAAGACCTGGGATGATATGGTTGAAGATTTTGTCTTTCTTTATTATAGAATTAAACATGGGACGATTGACAGAAGTCTGCAAACGAAAATATTGTTAGACTTTATCGAAGAAAGCCCTTATAAAGTGATAGTTTGCGGAGACTTCAATGAAACTCCCTACGGATATGTTTACAATGCCTTTAAAAGCAAATTAAACAATTCTTTTGAGGAAGCTGGAAAAGGGTTTGGTTTTACCTATAATGGGAACACTTTGTTTTTCTTAAGAATTGACAATCAATTTTATAGCAAAGGTATAGAGGCTACTAACCTCAAAACTTATAGCACAATAAATTATTCAGACCACTTTCCTATAGCTGCTAAATATGTTTTTAATTCTAATTAGCAGTTTAGCGACGACATCCTTCATTTGAAGACAAAAGGATGTCATCACCTGCACTTTGAAAAAGTTGTGTATCTATTTTTTTACATAAACTTCAATCCAGGAGTCCGTTGGTCTCCTTGGAGCCAGGAATTTGTCCTGTAATTTGTAATGCTTAATTAAGGTCTGCCTTATCTTCTCAGGATAAAAATTTTCCAGGTACGGAATGGTTTCAAACAATACCATGTCATAATAATCTTCTTCAATTCTTTTGGCAAAGAAATCCACTTCTTTATCAAAAATTGAAACATCCTGATGGTACCACAGAGGAAGCCCTTTTTCAAGTTCGTAGCCGATTTCGCTGGCAAGGGGAGTAAGCTCACTCATATTTAGCACCTTTGGATTCTTTTTGTTTTTTATGGCATCGGATTCCATTAATCTTTTCATCCCATCCACCGTTGGTCCCGGTAAATAAATTCGGTCAAACGATTTAAGGCCTGAGAGTTTCCATTGAGACATATCAATTAGCGTGGAATCTTCTTCTATCTTTACTGATCTAGTGGAAAGATTAGTTATCTCAATATTGGTATATCTTGTCAATATACTTTGAATATACTTCCAATATACCCCGCTCCACCAAAAAAGAAGCATCACTACAGCAATTACTGTTACATATAATTTCTCAACAATTATGTTAAAATTTATCGCTGAAATAATAAAAGCGAAAGCAAAGCTGTGAAAATAAATGTTGTTGTCAGGGGGGGTATAACTCGTTACCTGAATTAGCAGCGCTTCTCCTAAAATTCCTAACGTAAGCAGTGTGAAAATCACTTCTCTCTTTTGTAGAATAAAAACTCTGAAATCTTTTATAGAATTGATTAAAATTAATGCAACTGCGAATAGATAAAATTTAATCCAGTGAGAAAAACCAAAGATTTCATGAAGAAAATCGGCAATTGTAATTCTGGAATTATGGGGCGGTTGGCCGTAGTTAAACCAATAGAAAAATCCGTGTTGAGCAAAGGGTAAAATAAAGCAACAAGCCGTTATTCCAAAAAAGGCAATAAAAAGGAGGATTTCTTTAAATGATTTATCTACAAAAGTGTGATAAGCCAGTAATACTACACAAATTACAAATCCTATGGCTCCGGCATCCTGCTTTGTAAATAATGAAAGAAAGGTGAAAAAGGCTCCTAAAAACAGATACAAATAAAGTTTCCAGTTTTTTGAAGGATTTCCCAGAATTGCGAGAAGTACAAAGTTTATTCCAAGGATCTCATACACAAACACGGTATGGTTGTACCAGGGCCAAAAGTTAAAGAATGAGTATGAAATACAATATAGTATTACCGATAATAACTTTTGCACTGGCTTTACCTCCAAGGTGCTTAAAATGGACCGGAAAGTAAATCCTGAAAGCAGGTTAATTAGGACCTGTGCTTTTATCAGAGAAAAGAGATAGGGCCCAAAAATTTTAAAGAACAAGGAAGGTATTATCCAGTATCCAAATCCCATGGGAAGCCCGAAGTCTTTATAGGGAACCTGGTCGAGATACATTCTGTACGATCCTTCCCATGAAAGAAAAATATTTACTCTGTAAGGAAAATTGAAAAATAATGGAAAAAATGATAGTGCGACGATTATTAAAATTTCTGTTAAAGAGGTTACTCGTCTGTTCAAAACTTTATTAAGGACCATAAATAGATTAAGTATTGCAACATAAACTAAAGACAAAACTATTATTATTCAATATAATAAAGTAATATAAAATGTTTTATAGGTACAATTTTTATCTTCTGATATAGAGGTAATAAAAAAAACGAATTTTTTAATTTTTTTAATTATAATTTTGACGCTTCATAAAATAACACTAATGCTACAATTTATAAAACTCATTAGAGTCCATCACTGGGTAAAAAATGGCTTCTTGTTTATCCCTGTCTTTTTTGCAGGGGAATTATTTAACCTTCATAATATTTTGTTACTTCTCGGCGGGTTTATAGCTTTTAGCCTTACTGCGAGTTCTATTTATATCCTCAACGACTATCGGGATATTGAATCAGACAGGCAACACCCAACCAAATCGAAACGGCCTTTGGCTTCAGGCGCTATTTCTACAAAAGTTGCGTTACCGATTGCCGTGCTTTTTTTAATTGGTGGTCTTGGGTTGGCGTATTTTATTGACCTCAGGTTTTTTGTTCTTGTTATCATCTACTTTTTATTAAACCTTGGCTATTCCATGGGGCTGAAAAACGTTTCTATTTTAGATATTCTCATCCTTTCTTCCGGATTTTTATTAAGGACCATAGCCGGAGGTTTTATTGTAGATGTTTTCATATCCCAATGGCTTGTAATAATGATATTCCTTTTGGCTTTGTTTTTAGCAATTGCCAAGCGAAGAGACGATATTTTAATTTATATGGAGTCGGGCAAAATGATGAGGAAGTCTATACAATTCTATAATATTGAGTTTGTAAACCTTTGTATAACAATGATTTCAGGAGTAATCATTGTTGCTTATCTTATGTATACCATTTCCCAGGAGGTTACAATGAGATTTCAGAATGATCATGTTTATTATACTGCAGTTTTTGTAATAGCAGGAGTGATGCGTTATATGCAAATTACTTATGTGGAAAAAGAAAGCGGTAACCCAACCAAAATACTTTATAAGGATCGCTTTATTCAGCTTACGCTTTTAGGTTGGATTCTATGTTTCTTTGCAATAATTTACCTGGGGAAATTTTAAGAAGTTAAGTTTATTGAATTTGAAAAGAAACAGGAATTTTTAAACACCTCATACCTTTTATAGATGAAAAATATATTGATATTGGGAGCAAATTCTGATATGGGAATAGCTTTGGCTAGACTATATGCCTCACAGAAATTTAATGTAATGCTTGCCAGTAGGGGAGTTTCCCAATTACAAGCCATTAAAAATGATTTGCAGATCAGGTATAATACACAGGTTTCGGCATTTGAATTTGATGCCTGTAAGTATGAGTCACACAAAAAGTTTTTTGAGGAATTAACATATAGACCTGATATCACTATTTGTTTCTTTGGCTACCTGGGCGATCAGAAGATTGCAGAAAGCAATTGGGAGGAAGCCCAAAGGATTATTAATACTAATTTTACCGGAGCTGTTTCCATATTAAATATTATTGCAAATGCGTATGAATTACAGCAATCTGGAGTAATTGTGGGAGTGAGTTCCGTAGCAGGCGACAGGGGTAGACAAAGCAACTATATTTATGGCAGCGCAAAAGCTGGATTTACTGCCTATTTATCAGGTTTGAGAAACAGATTATTTCATGCTAATGTTCATGTAATGACCGTAAAGCCTGGATTTGTAAACACCAAAATGACTGATGGACTTAAGCTTCCAAAGCCGATTACTGCTCAACCGGATCAGGTAGCTAAAAGTATCATTCATGGAATAAACAAAAAAAAGAACATTATATACGTATTGTGGATGTGGCGATGGATTATGGTAATCATTACTTTAATCCCGGAGTTTATTTTTAAAAAGCTAAAGATGTAAAAACATCATTTAGAACTAAATATTGATAATTAAAAAGAAAAACATTTAAGAGAATAGCCATACCGAGCGGAGATTTTCACAACGGCCTAGAACCTTATCCATTTTATGCTCTGTATTCTCCGTGTTCCCTGTGGTTAAAACAAATAATGAAAAAGAACTTAGCGCTTTTCGATTTTGATGGAACCATCACCTACAACGATTCTTTTCTTGAAGTAATAAAATTTCAGAAAGGAAAGTGGGCGTTTTATAAAGGATTTCTTTTTATGGCGCCTATAATGGTATTGTTTAAGTTAAAGGTTATTCCAAACTGGAAAGCCAAAGAAATGGTGATTACCTATTTTTTTAAAGGAGATACTTATCAGGATTTTCAAAAAAAATGTGACGATTTTGCCGAAACAATAATTCCAAAAATGCTTAGGCCGAAGGCTAACAAAAAAATAGAAGAACATAAAAAAAGAGGAGACAGGGTAGTACTTGTTTCAGCATCTGCAGAAAACTGGCTTCAGCCATGGACAAAAAAGATGGACATTGAACTTATTGGGACGCAGTTGGAAACCAAAGATGGACTGCTTACCGGAAAACTTTGTAGCCCGAACTGCTATGGTCCTGAGAAGTTAAAAAGGGTTTTAGATATTCTGGATCTGAAAGAATTTGAAAATATTTACGTATATGGCGACAGTAGGGGAGACAAAGAAATCCTTGCTATTGCCACTGAAGCTTATTATAGGCATTTTTAGCGTTTTAGGAACCTGATTACTGCGGGGTTAACTATTTCGGGTCTTTCATAATTTGATAAATGTCCTGCTTTGTCTACCGGTAAAAATACAATATCCTTGATTGATTCCAGGTAAAGCTTACTGCTTTCAATCCTTGTTCTTGTATCCTGCTTGCCCCATACCAGCATAATTTCCTTATCGAGTTGTCCGAGTTGTTTGATATAATCGGTCATATCAATACTTAAAGTATTTAGCCATATGGATTTTTGAACCTTTTTGTAGCCTTTAAGACTGATTTGTTTTTCCAGCTCTTTTCTATACTCCGGGAATTTTTCAGGCTTATAAAACTCTTCAATTTGCGACTGGATAGCTTTTGGTCGCCAATAAAAGGTCATTAATAAGTGTGAAACAACAGGTACTTTGAGAACAAAAGGCGCCCTAAATGGATGAATTCCCGCAGGGTCTATGAGAATAAGTTTTAATATTTTGTTTTGGTTTTCAACAGTATATTTCATTGCCACCATAGCACCCATGGAAACTCCTGCCAGGTGAAAGGGTTCTTGTATTTCTAAAGCATCCAAAAACTCTTTAAACTGACCGTAATATAGATCCAAAGAATAATCTTCATTGACCTTATCAGAATACCCTCTGCCGTAGTGGTCATATCGTAAAACCCGGAAACCGCTTTGAATAAATTTATCAATATTGGGATCCCAAATGTTATAACCGAGTCCACCACCTCCAACTAAGATTATCAACGGCTTATCATCACTTCCTATGATCTCATAATGAACCAGACCTTTCGAAAGCTGAATAAATTTCCCTCCTGCAGCTTCCCTGATATCCTTATTGAAATCAAGCGGCTCTTGCTTTTTATCAATTATAAAATAAGCAATCAGTGTACCGAGAATAAGAAACAGGGTGACAAAGACAATGATTTGTTTCATCATAGTTTAGTGCAAAGTGGTTGATTCAGTCCAAATTAGTTTTACTTAAATAAAAAAAAGAGCCCGAAACAACGGACTCTTTTTTTCCTTAAACAAATTATAATTATTCTTTTAACAATTTCAATGTTTGGTTGTTTAGGGTATTCGAATTAACCTGAATTAAATATATGCCTGGATTTAGATAAATTCCTGTTAAATCAATAGTTATAGAGTTACTGTAATCTACCTGATATCCTCTGGATAAAATAGAAGAACCAAAATTATCAAACATAGAAACTGTTATTTCTTCTGAGATCAGCTTATCGAAAGTTAAGATTACCTGATCATCTCCTGCACTTAATGGATTAGGAAGTACAGTTACTTTATTACTTTCTTCAATTTGAATTGCTTCATCGGCAAATCTTGCATTTGCACCTGATTCAGCACCTACTACCGAAATGATTTCAATTCCATTTATTTGTGGGCTGTTTATGACATTAAATAAATCAATATTAATATGTCCATCTGTTATTTCGACATTAAAGCTCTTTTTGATAGCATTAAATCCATTCTCTGCGAACATGTCCATGTTATCAAGTACCAGAGCTGATTCGATAAAGACGTCAAATAAGTGATCGCCAGCAACGTGTTGATAGTCAGGAGGCCATGTATTTTTCTTTTGTGCAAAGAATAGGTTGATTATGTAATTGCCATTTGCAACAGGAAAATCATATTTTATAGGTGCACCCCAGTCAAATCTAAATGATCCAAATATGCAATCAGATGTTCCTGTAGTATTTGTATGGTCAGGCCACCAGCAACCACCCTCAGTTAAGCTTGAGCCGCTAGGATTTGTTAAGTATTGTGAAGGAGAAGCGTAGGTATCACCTTCCCAACTAATAGGTGTGGCGGTAAGTGCTTCACCTCCCGAATTTACTCTATAGATAATTGTTTGTGATCCTCCGACTACGTCTTCTACATTTAAGGTAAAGGATTCTGTGTCTGTTCCACCGTTTCCATCAACTACTGTTATAGTTACGTTGTTGTATGTTCCGGAATTCGAGAATCCTGGAGAGAATTTCAATGTGGCAGTACCATTTCCTGTATTTGTAAACGCAGAAAAATCAGCAGGTAAATTTGTGGCAGTTAAAGTTAACACATCACCATCCGCATCACTAGCAATAATATTCACAGTAAGAGAAGTACCTTCATTTATAGATTGAGTTCCTATTTGTGCTACTATTGGTGCTCTGTTTACATTGTTTACTGTTATTGATATGGTTTGTGTGGATGAACCTCCATTTCCATCATTCGCTGAGATTATTACATTGGAATAAACTCCGGAGTGAGAATAGCTAGGAGCCACAGCAAGGGTTCCTGTTCCATTGCCGGTACTTGTAAATGTAGCAAATGAAGGTAGTCCTGTTGCTGAAAGCGTTACTGCATCTCCATCCGCATCGGAAGCAGTTAGAGCATAACTTTGATTCGTATTTTCATCTAAAGTTTTGTTTCCGATAGTGGCAATTACAGGAGCATTGAGGTTTAGCTTGTTAACTTTTAACGTAAAAGTTTCAGAAGAAGTATCTGTGTTGGCATCTGTTACTGTTACCGTTACATTATAGCTTCCGGCATCTCCAATTTCAGGATTTACATTTATACTTCCTGTTCCGCTTCCTGAATTCGAGAAAGTAGCAAAAGAAGGTAAGCCTGTTGCAGAAAAACTAATAGTATCACCATCAGCATCTGTTCCTGATAAATCTATGATTAAATCCGATAGTTCATTTACCTCTGCATTACCAATAGCAGCTAATTGAGGAGCTCTGTTTACATTGTTCACGGTAATAGAGATCGTTTCAGTGTCTATACCTCCTTTACCATCATTGGCGGTAATTACAATTCCTTCATAAACTCCTGAGTGAGCATAGCCAGGGTTAATGGTAAGGGTTGCACTTACTCCAAAGTTATTAGCGATAGCCACAAATGAAGGAAGTCCGGTTGCTGAGAAAGTGATAAGATCACCATCTTCATCCGTCGCGGTCAATGTCAGATCAAGCCTTGACCCTTCAGTTGCTGTTTTATTTCCGATGGTTACGAAAATCGGGGCATGAGTCAATGTTCTTGCATTTACAATGGAAGAGAACGCAGAATAAGCGCCTGAATTCACTGCACGAACCTTGTAATAGTAAGTTGTATAGGCATCAAGGTTATTATCAATGAAGGAAGTAACGCCTGCTGCTGCACTGTAAACTAATGTATACGCGCCATTTGACATTGTTGACCTGTGTACTTCAAATCCTGTTTCATTTGATGAATTATCATTCCAGGAAACATTGATCTGGGATGGAGAATCAGCGGTAGCAACCAACGTATTTGGAACGTTCGGCGTGTTAGGTGAAACCGGAGTAGTTTTATTTACTTCATTAGAAAAGGTAGAGCTTCCATTGTCGTTAATGGCTCTTACCTTATAATAATATCGCGTACTTCCAGATAATGATAAATCAGCATATGTAGTTGTTTCTGCATCAACTGTAGCGATAAGTTGATGATTGGAATTGTTGGTCGTAGACCTGTAGATTTCAAATCCCGTTTCATTATCAGATCTGTCTGTCCATGTCAGATTGATTCTGTTATATGCGGCAACTTCAGCAACAAGGCTATTTGGAGAAGTAGGCAATGAACTGCTAAGATTGTAATCAGCGAAAGCCACATCAGGTATTAATTGTTTGCTTATTCCACCAGCAGTGAGCTGATATCTAGCCTGTAAAACTTCTCCTCCGCCTTTTTCAAAGAAAGTTATTCTGATTGGATATGCACCCGGCGTTAAGGCAATTGTACCTGATCTCTCCTGAGTGCCATGTAATCCATCATTATTTACAACTTCTGTAGCACCAATATATAATTTACTACCATCATCTGAGGAGGTGTAAAAGGTGTATGTACCTGTTTCGGTAGCATAGAAATATCCTTCAAACTGCATTGCAAAATTATTGTCTTGTAATCTTGGCGTTAATGTAACGTTTGAAACATATCCTGTAGCAGCAGGGGTTAAAGCGCTAAAATCAGGAAGGAGATCCCATGTTCCTTCGTAATAGGAGTATTTTAATCCTTTATTGATTCCACCTGCGGCGACCTGATTACTTTGAGGGGATAAATTACCAGACTTGTCGGTGGCTTTTACATATATAGAATACATTTCGCCTGGAGTAGCTACTAATGTATATGAAGTGTTTTCAGTTGAACCAGCAAGCGCTCCATTAACGTATATTTGATATCCAGTTACTCCTACATAATCCGTGGATGCTGTCCATGATAAATATATCTCGGTTGGGATGGAAGCTACATAAATAAGGTTTTGAGGTATAGATGGAGCTTCAAGATCCTGCGCTGTTGTACCGCTTCCGGACAATACAGAAGATGATCCATTGTTGTTGATTGCCCTTACCTTATAAAAATAAGTGGTATTAGGTTCCAGGTTAGTATCTGAATAAGTGTTGATATTTTGGCCAAGTAAGCCAAGGAAAGTATATGGTCCATTAGATGAATTGGCTTTATATACTTCAAAACCTGTTTCATTAGAAGAATTATCATTCCATGTCAAATCCAAAATTGTAGGTGACGAAGCTGTCGCAACAAAGTTTGATGGAGCAGCAGGAGTATTTGACCCGTTCCCAACCGTTACAACAACAGGTGTTGAAGGAGCGCTGATACAACCTTCAGCTTCAGTTACCTGAACAGTATAGCTTCCTGCAGAATTTACTGTAATGCTTTGATTAGTTGAATTTGTAGACCATTTATAGCTTGCGTAACCGGCAGGAGCTGTTAAAGTAACATTAGTACTGCCATCTAATCCTGACAATGCCGTACTTCCATTTGCAGTTATAACAGGAGTCGCTGTTGGCGTTTTAATTTTAATAACTGCAGGGGTTGACCAAGCCGTCCATTGGGAGCCTCTTCTAAATCTTACTGTATAATTCCCAACTTGAGTCACAGTGATGTTGTTAGCCGTTGCACCAGGAATTAGTACATCATCTTTTTTCCATTCATATCCTGAAAAGCCAGGGGAGATTTCCAATTTCACGTTGATGGTTTCGCCGGCACAGAATTCTGTTTTTCCATAATATGCATGAATGCTAAGCTTGGAATGATCTAATAGGAAAGGAAGATAATCTTCCTCTCCTATTGCGGAATTCCATGTATCATGTCCATTGTTTGGATAAACAGTGTATTTTGGTGTGCCACCGACATTTCTTAATGCGGTAATTGTCTGATTCGCAGTATATGGAGATGGAGAGTTATCATTCCCTCCTTGAAAATACCATATCGGAATATGAGCCACTCGATTAGTATTATCATAAGTAGGGTAGCCTATTCCAGACATTATATTGGCAGCAGCAAACAAATTAGTAAATCTGGCCAAACCATCCCAAGCCCCATGTGATCCTGATGATAATCCTGATATATAAATTCTATTCGGATCTATTTTTAGATTGGTGCATAGTACTTGAACCATTTCTATAACTTCATTTAAAAACCAGGCTTGACCAGTCCAGAAACCGTTAGGATTTTGAGGAAAAAGCACAAATCCAGGCCAGTATTTTTTACTGGTTGGCGATGCATTTATGCGAGTAATATAAGTATTTCCCTGATGTATTAACTGGTGGTCATTATTAAATCTTCTTGGATCATTTGACGGGTATGCAGGCCATGAAGGTCCTCCGCCCCCAAGGGCAGATTCTCCTGCTCCATGCAGCATAATTACCAAAGGGTAATTTTCTGTTGACACCAGAGAGGAATCGTAAGTTTTGGGGAATAATAACCTGAAAGTCATATCATACCAAGGGTTTGCATTTCCTCCCGTTATTTTAAATGATTTGTATGGAGAAGAATCCCAGCTCGTCATATCATAATATGGCGCTGGTTCTATGGTTTGAGAGAATGATTTTGAAGTGATCAGAATCAAACAACCAAGTGTGAAAAAAAGTAATAGTTTTTTCATATATAAAATATGGGTTTTAGAGGTTCAGCGGAAAGGTTATTTGGATTATTTCCAGCTATGGTGCAAATATGATATAAAATCAGTGCCGGATTTATAAAAGGGTTTCAAATTATTAAAACTCTTAAAAAAGTTAAATTTTTGACCTTTTAAGTTATAGATTAAACAGTTAGAACGAAGGGATAGGGTAAATTTTTACACACTTGGACCTCAGAAAAAAATAGGTTGATGGTAAATTTCCCCAGAACATATATTTGTATTCGGCAAAGAATCAAATTTCCAGTTTTGCCTCCTCAATAGCCTTATTCATTTCGGATTTTACTTTTTCAATTTTTAATTTTTCTTCCTTTAAATATTTTATTGAAATTTCAATCGGTAAGGTATCGTATTTAGCATTGTATCTATGCATCCAATTCATCATTCCTTGCGATGCGGCATTTAGATTATTAATGGACTTCTTAACGGAAGTTATTTTATCCGTATTTTCAGGCTTTTCTTTTTCTAGTTTGACTACATTTTCTTTTAGCTTTTTGCTTAATTCAGCTATTTCCTCCATTCTAGGCATCACTTCATTATGAACCGCAATGATGTTTTTATGAAGATCTTCTTGTTCTGATATTTTAGATGAACATGAAAACAAAGCAATTAAAAGTAAAGAAAGAAGGAGGTTTTTCATGTTAATTTGAATCTTGCCTGGAACAAAATTTTTCATAGAAGTAGTCAACTAAAGTAAAGGAAAAGCCAGAGTAATTCTGGCTTTTCAGTATTTAATATGCTGTATTAAGCGGTCATTTTATCCAAAACAGCCATTACTTCTTTTACGTGGGTTCTTGAAATATTCAAAAGATTTCTTTCTTCGTCATTCAGTTTTAATTCAATTACTTTCTCTACTCCATTTTTACCTAAAACTGCAGGTACACCTAAGTAACAGTCATTAATTCCGTATTCACCCTCTAATTTTATACATACCGGAAGTATTCTCTTTTGATCTCTTACAATGGCTTCAACCATTTGAGCAGCAGCCGATCCTGGCGCATACCAGGCAGAAGTACCCATAAGTTTTACTAACTCTCCGCCACCAACTTTAGTTCTTTCAATTATAGCGTTTAGTTTTTCCGAAGAAATTAGTTCAGTAACAGGTATCCCGGAAACAGTAGTATATCTTGGAAGGGGAACCATTGTATCTCCATGTCCTCCTAATAAAAGTGCCTGAATATCTTTTGGTGAACATTTTAATTCATCTGCTAAAAAGGCTCTATATCTTGCAGTATCAAGGATTCCTGCCATTCCAATAACGCGGTTTCTTGGAAATTTTGATGCAATATGTGCTTGATAAGTCATAACATCCAATGGATTGGAAACCACGATAATGATTGAATTTGGGGAAGCTGCAACTACCTGTTCTGTTACACTTTTAACAATACCTGCATTGGTGGAAATAAGATCATCCCTGGTCATTCCAGGCTTTCTTGGAAGCCCTGATGTGATTACTACTACATCGGAATTGCTTGTTCTCGAGTAATCATTAGTAACACCTATAGTTCGGGAATCATATAGATCGATAGGCGCTTTTTGCCAGATATCCAGCGCTTTTCCTTCAGCGAAACCTTCCCTGATATCTACCAAAACGATTTCATTTCCGATTTCTTTGTAAGCTAAGACGTCAGCACAAGTAGCGCCTACGTTTCCTGCTCCTACTACAGTTATTTTCATATCATTAAGTTTAAGTATTGTTAAATTTTTGGCGTAAAGTTATTAAAGGCTCACTGATATGAAAGGGAGAGGGGGGATTTTTTCTGAGTTAGTTAAATTGAGGTGTGATGGAAGCGGGAAGGTGGAAGTATTAAATCTTCCTTTGTCCATTCTTTAACCGAGGACATCCCTTTTTGATAACAAATTAAGGGATCTCATCGCTAAATCTCCCATCTTCCCACTTCCATCTTCCATCGCTATCTATTTTGCGGAAACGGATTCAACCTCGAGGATTTCTTTGGTATCGGTCGTTATTTTATACCTGTCATCAATTCTTTCACCAATTATCCATACTATTTGCTGATCAGAAACGAGGACAAGCGTCTTTTCCTTTTCGGATAGGGGGACTTTCTGATCAATAAAAAAATCACTCAATTTTTTCTTTTTCTGCATACCCAGCGGATAAAAAAAATCTCCTTTCTCCCAATACCTTAGAGAAAGCGGGTATTTAAGTTTATCATTGTCCAGTTGAGCGTAATTCTTGTCCTTTTTTAAAGAGAACTGGTCAGCATTTATTTTTCTAAGGGAAAGAATAAGGTTGTCTGTTTTAATATCAACCGTGCTTTCGTCAATTAGAAAATTTACTTCCTGTGAAGAAATGATTGGGCTTATTATTATCTTATGTCTGTCTTTAACCGCTTTAAACTGTTGTGTTTTAAAGACCTTTCCCGACTGTTTTTCCAGCACGCTTATTAATGATTTACATTGGTCAAACGAAAAATCATAAGGTTCAAGGGTCTTATATAACTTTATTAAAGTTCCTGCTTCGGTATCAAGTCCATTAATGTCTATATAAATATCCTTTTGCCTAACTGTAATTCTTTTTGCTTTAAATTCTTCGACTTCTTTATTTAGAATCTCCTCTATGGAAGTAATTTTCTCAATAAAGGTGGTGATTGTACTTTCTATATTAGGATTGATCTTTTTAAGTTCAGGGATCACCTGATGCCGTATTGCATTTCGGTAATACTTGTTTGAAGCATTGGAACTGTCTTCTCTGTACTGAATATTGTTCTCATTTAAGAATTGAATTATGGTTTCTTTGGAAGCAAATAAGAGCGGGCGAACAATTTTATTACTTTTAGGTTTGATGCCGTGAAGGCCTGCCAATCCGGTTCCTCTTGTCAAATTTAGTAAAATGGTTTCGAGGTTGTCGCTTTTATGGTGTCCGGTAGCAAGGTATGTGCATTTTTCTTCTTTAAGCAAATCATTAAACCAGCCATAGCGAAGTTCCCGGGCAACCATTTGTATACTTACCTTATTGCTTTCTGCCTCTTTTAAAGTATCAAATTCCTTAACCAAAACTTTTATAGTTAACTTTTTCCCTAGCGCTCTTACAAACAATTCATCCTCATCAGATTCTTGCCCGCGGAGTTTAAAGTTGCAATGGGCAATAATAAAATTAATATTAAGCTCTTTTAATAAATGACAAAGTACGACAGAGTCTGCGCCTCCGCTTGTAGCTACGAGCAGCTTGTCATGTTTTTTGAATAATTGATTGTCTTTTATAAACTTCGCAAAGTCATGCCTCATACTTGAAAGATACTTTTTTCGTTAGATTTGCGAAATTTTTCTTCTTAATGAATTTTAAATATTTCTTTTTAATAATCTTTTCTTTACTTCTGATTTCTCAATCTTCCTTTGCTCAAAGAAAAAAGGAAAGGATAAAGCTTATTGAGACAGGGGAAAATGGTGCCTTGGAAAAAGTAAAAAGGGGTGGAAAGTCAGTTCAGAAAATAAGTGGATCCAATGTTATTTTTCAACAGGAAAATACTTTCTACTATACCAAAGAAGCCTATTTCGATAAAAAAAATAATCAGCTCGAAGCTATAGGCAATGTCAGGATTGTTAGTGATAGTATTAATATAACCGGCAACCAGTTGTTTTATGATGGCAAAACGAAGGTAGCAAAATTAAGAGGTAATGTTGTATTGGTCGATAAGCAGATGACGCTCTACACAGATAATCTGGATTACAACATTGCTAACAATACGGCGGACTATTTTGGTGGCGGAAGAATTCTCGATAACGGGAATGTTTTAACCAGTAAGAATGGATTTTACAATAAGGCAGAACACTTTTTTCACTTTACCAATGACGTAAAATTGGTCTCTTCCGACGCCACCCTTTATTCCAATGATCTAACCTATGATTTGGATAGTAAAATCGCGAAAACCAAAGGAGAGACAACTATCATTGGAAAAGATGGTGAGAAGAGTATTTCCCAGGACGTTACGCATAATACAGCAACCAAAAGTTCAATATTTACCAAACAAAAGGGTATTACCGAGGATTATGTATTAACCGGTGAAAAGACCTTTAATGATGAAATAAGAAAGTTTTCTAAGGCCAATATAAATGTTACTTTGACTATCAGGAAAGATAGTATTACCGTAATGGGCGACTTTGGGACTTATGATAAAATGGCAGGTATTGCCAAAGTGTGGGGTAATGTACTTGTATTAAGTAAAATGCAGCAGGATACCATGTTTCTTACGGCTGATACGCTTGTAGCAATTGATGAACAGGACAACGCCAAGGATAAGTTACTGGCTTATAATAATGTGAAGATCTTTAAGTCGGACCTTCAAGGTAAATGTGATTCTTTGGTTTACAATACAGGTGATTCCACTATTCTTCTTTATTTCGACCCTATTTTATGGGCTGAAGAAAGTCAATTAAAGGCGGATTCTATTAACCTGAAGTTGAACAATAAAAAGATTGAAAGACTTTATATGGTGGAGAATTCCTTTATGATCACCGAGGACAGCATTCATAATTTTAATCAGCTCAAAGGAAGGGACATGACGGCCTATTTTAAAGAAAGTAAACTTCATAGAGTAGATGTGAATGGGAATGGTGAAAGCATTTATTTTATGCTGGACGAAAAAGACTCAGTGCTCCTTGCCATGAATAAGGTTATTTGCAGTGATATGGTTATTAGATTTGCTGAGAATAATAAAATCGACCGGGTATCTTTTATCAATACGCCTGATGGCGCATTAATCCCTCCTCATGAAATAGAAGAGCCTGAAAAACGCCTTAAAGGCTTTAGATGGAGGATTGAGGAACGTCCTGAAAGAGAGGAACTCATAGGAATTCGAAAGAAAGGTGTGCTTGTGTCAGAAAAAAACAGGTAATTAAACTCTTTCTACTTAAAAAGTACAATATATACCTCCATTGAAGGAAGATAACGATCGTTTCCTGGATGAAATATAAGAAAAGTACAAATTCAGCCTTAATTTACCGATAGAACCTTCCTGAAGAGCGTACTCAAAAAAATGAAAGGAATAACAGTGACGGTTCCATACTACAACTAAAATCAAACGATTCGGTAATGGAATAAAGATATTGAAAAAATATTTTTATTCTTAAATTTTTTTTAACTCGTTTGGCACGTTATTCGTTGAGACTTATAAAACTCAGTAAGATTTACTTAAAGTAAGTTTTTAATATAATTATGCATTAAAGTAAATTTTTAATCTTTACTTTTGTATCGGATGAAAAGATTTTTACACTTAATAATAGTTTTTAACTTTCTTTTATGCGGAGGGGTCTTTGGTCAATCCTATAAAAGCAGTGTGTCTAAATCTTCTGATGAAACATTGATAGCCAAAAATAGCAAACCTGAAAATTTGCTTTATTCAGGTGAAGATTTTTATGTCCAGAACGTCTATCCTAATCCCGCTGAGGATATTATTACATTAAAATATTCTATTCCTCCTCATATTACAAATTTAAAATTTGAGATAAGAAATATTTTGGGAAACGTAGTAGGTACATATATGCTTACAGGAAATTCAGATGGTATTTCTATTTCAACTGTCAATTTGGACCCAGGAATATATTTCCACTCCTTGTATCTGAATAATAGAAATCTTGTTACCAGAAAGCTTATCATTAAGCGATAATTAATCTATTTTTACCTTAAACTTTATCTTAACTTTTTTAGTTGTTTAATTACAAACAGCTTTTGAAAAAGATTATTGTAATGATTAAGTAAAAATAACAAAGTGTCACTTCCTGTATCCGAATCCAAAATCTACAAGAAAATGTCTTTTCATTCTCCTGATGAAGTAGATAGAATTCTTTCTGCTTCAATTAATGCGTTTGACGGCTGGAAACAAGTTTCATTTGAAAAGAAAGCAGCGCTGATGAATGCGCTTGCTGAAAATTTGGAACAAAATAAAGAAAGATATGCACGTATAATTACCGAAGAAATGGGCAAAGTAATTCGTCAGTCCAGGAAGGAAATTGAAAAATGTGCCCTCACATGCCGGTATTATGCAGACAAGGCACAGGAATTTTTGAAACCTGAAGTGATAAAAAGTGCTTCAGCAAAAAGTTATGTTTCCTATCATCCTTTAGGACCTATACTTGCCGTAATGCCATGGAATTTTCCTTTTTGGCAGGTAATCCGGTTTGCAGCTCCTGCTTTAATGGCAGGTAACACTGCCATTCTTAAACACGCATCAAACGTTACGGGCTGCGCGTTAATGATTGAAGAATTATTCAGAGAAGCCGGGTTTAATAAAGACGTCTTTCAAACCATAATAGTAGAAGGGAAGAACATGGATTCTATAGTAAAAGATCCAAGAATAAAGGCGGTTACACTTACCGGAAGTGAAGAAGCAGGTTCTAAAGTAGCAGAAGCTGCAGGCAAAAGCTTAAAGAAAACCGTATTGGAACTTGGTGGAAGTGATCCATTTATCGTATTAGAAGATGCTGATTTAAATCTTGCTTCTGACATCGCAGTAAAATCCAGGATGGTTAACGCCGGCCAAAGTTGTATTGCTGCAAAAAGATTTATCTTGTTGGAAGCAATAGCAGATAAATTTACAGAGGCGCTTAGAACAAAAATGATAAGCTTAAAAATGGGCGATCCTTTTGAGGAAGACTCGGATTATGGTCCGTTAGCTAAACTTGAGTTTGCAAACGTCTTGGACGATCAAATAAAAAAGAGTGTGCAAGCAGGAGCCCGGGTGATTTTAGGTGGAGAATGGAATGAAAGCGATGGACTTTATTTTCCTGTCACGATTTTGACCAATGTAAAACCCGGAATGCCTGCTTATGAAGATGAGTTGTTTGGACCCGTGGCTTCGGTTATTGTAGTAAAGGATGAAGAAGAAGCGATAAAAGTAGCCAACGATACCAGATTTGGTTTGGGCGCATCTGTCTGGACAACAGATATAGCCAAGGCAGAAGGACTTGCTTCTAAAATTGAAGCGGGAACTGTTTCCATAAACAAAATGGTTTCCTCCGATCCTCAGTTACCTTTTGGAGGTATAAAAATGTCAGGATTTGGAAGGGAATTGTCTTATTTGGGAATAAGAGAATTTACAAATATAAAGACAGTCAATATAGGTTAAATATAACCTGTGATTTTATAAACTATAATTCCAAACCATTCTTTAAATAGTATCTGCCATAGTTGGAGGGCTTCAATGGAAGGAACCAATGCGTCTATTTCAAAAGGTTCTTCTGTTGTATAGAAATCAACAGGAAAAGCCTTTACTTTTAATCCTTCTTTTTCAAAGCATCCAATGGCCCTCTTCATATGAAATGCAGAGGTAACCAGTAAAAACTTTTGGCCGGAAAACTTTTGAGTCAGAATGCGGGCACTATTTTGAGCATTTTCATGTGTATTCCTGGATTTTGTTTCTAAGGTTATTACTGAATCTGGGACACCCGCCAATAACATCGTTTTTCTCAGGTTTTCTGACTCTACATCATGGTTTGTATTCATAACCAACCCTGAGCCTCCGCTTATTAATATGTGATCGATTTTTCCCGCCTTATATAATTGAATTGTATGCAAAACTCTATCTGCACCTTTATTATAATGAACCCTGTCATGGGGATAATAATCGTTGGTGACACCTGATAAAACTATAGCCACATCGTGGGTTTTAAGGGAAGAAATAAGAATGGGGTCAGTTTCCCACCAATGCATTGTTGTTTCGCTTATCCAAGGGTTGGTGAATATAATTAGAAGGACTACTCCTGCCCTAAAGAAAAACTTTTTTATCTCAACTCTTTTCCAAAACAGGCTTGCGACAAAACATAAGATTATCCAGGATAATGGTTTAAGTATAAAACTTAAAAGTTTGGAGGCAATAAAAAACATCTTAATTAATAAAGCTAATTAGTTTATTAAAAGTAAACCGAAATTCATCACGCTCCAATTTTAAAAAAACTTGCGATGCTTTTAAGTTTTCACCAAACTGTTAATATCATAAAATCGTTATTTCCCTCAAAGATTGTTCTCCTATGAAGCTGATAACTATTCCATGTATTCTTGTATTTATGCTACTTAATTTTAATTTATTGGGAAAGGATAAAATGGAATGGCACTATGGATTAATAAAGTTGAGTTCGGGGATTCAATTGAAGGGAGACATAAATTTTAACCCGGAACTGGACATCGTATCACTTTTGAAAGATGGTAATATTAAATCTTTTACGCCAAGCAAGGTAGAGTCCTTTGAGCTATATGATGAGGAGATCGAAGAAAATAGAATTTTTATTTCACTTAATTACGTTCAAACCTCATTTTATAGCACCAAAGTATTCTTTGAACTGTTGCTTCCAGGCAAAGTAAGTTTAGTAAGAAGGTATAATACCTTTAATCAATTTTATAGTTTAAAGGCAGAAGCGCTGGCAGATAATTTTGGGAGCTATAATTATTATGCTTATGCCAACGGTACCTTCACAAACCTTAAGCGATTTAAAAAGCAGCTTTTGCCATTATTCAGAAAAGAATTTGAAGAGGAGATGATAGATTTCGTGGGAAGTAATAATCTTAGGTTAAAACGAATAGAACATCAGGTAGTAATAATTGACTATTATAATTTTCTGTCTGATCCACAAAGAAAAGTTTTGAATCCGGATTATTTGATAAGCCTGAATAATTAAAATAGTGGTGTCCAAATTTTCAAAAATGTATATTGGACCAAATTTTGTTGCTTACTTACTTTAGTACTGTTATGCAGATTCCATAAATGGAAGATAACATCTTAATACTAAATTTGAAGTGCCTTCCCCAGCTATCAAAAAAGACCATTAAGGAAAATTAATATTTCCTAAGTGTTTAGTTATATGCTATTTTAAAGAAAAGTACAAAAACTATAACATTTTAAGGATATTTTGTTTTTAGTTGAATTCTTAAAAAATTTCAATTTAATTTAAGCTTTGGATTCAAGTTTGGATTTTTAATAATTATAATAAATTGAATATATATAGAAACGAAGTCTGGCGAGAGATCAATTTTGGAGAGGAGAAAGTCTCTGCAAAATATGAAATATCGAATATGGGTAGAATTAAAAGCTACGCCGTAGATAAGGAGAAAGGTACAATTATTAAAGGCTCCTTCATAGGTGGGTATAATACAATTAATATTCGACTGCCCGGTAATAAAACATTAAACAGATATGTACATAAACTGGTCGCTGAAACATTTTTAAAAAGGGAAAAGGCTGATCAGGAGTATGTTATTCACCTTGATTATAATAAGAAGAATAACCATGTTCATAACTTAAAATGGGTTGATAAAGAAGACCTGTATGCGCACAATAACGAAAATCCTGTAGTTAAAAAGACGAGGACTACTGGATATAAACTTGATGAGAATAAAGTTAGGATAATAAAGAAGCTGGTTGCTTCAAAAAAGACACGGTTAAATATAATAGCTAAGAGATTTAACATTACCCACACCCAATTAAACAGGATTAGATCAGGAGAGAACTGGGGACATGTGAAAATTGAGGATGTAGATTGATTTTTTATAGGGCGGGTAGGTAAATTTATTTTATGCCTATCTGCCCAGTGTTACCTGAAATATTTATTGCCCGAATTTGGCCAGGTCCTCTAGTTTAATCTTTCCTTCGTAGTACGATCTTCCAAATATTACTCCATGAACGCCTATGTCCTGTAGCCGTTTTATATCATCGACAGAGCTAATTCCTCCGCTCGCATACAACTTTATTTCAGGAAGTCTCTTCATGATCCTTTCATATAAAGAAAAATTAGGCCCTTGAAGAACGCCATCCCTTAAAATATCGGAGCACTTTACATATTTAATACTCCTGTCAATAAAATATTCAATATGTTCGAACAGATCAATTTGTGTTCCTTTTTGCCATCCGCTTACCGCTATCTTCTCATTTTCGACGTCTGCGCCAAGGATAATTTTCTCTCTTCCATAGGAGAAAATCCAGGAGGTAAGTAGTTCCTGGTCTTTCACCGCTATTGACCCTACGGTCACAGTGTTTGCTCCAAACTCGTAAGCTTTCCCGATATCGCCATCGGTCCTTATACCTCCACTAAAGTCAATTATTAAATCCGTGTGGCCCGCAATAAGTTGTAGCACAGGGTAATTCACCATTCTTCCTGCGCGCGCACCATCCAGATCAATTAGGTGAACTTTTTTTAAACCGCTATCTTCAAAAATTTTTGCAACATTTAATGGATTTTCATCATAGACCTTCTCAGAGGAATAATCCCCCTGACGAAGTCTTATGCATTTTCCGCCAATAATCTGAATAGAAGGTATTACTTCAATCATCGCTAGTTAAGTTATTTACCTCAATATTAATTTTTCTTTCTTAAATCCCCCCTCTTTATTGACTTAATAAATTCCTTCCACGCAAAGGGATTCAATAAAGGTAGGGTCGGGTAAAAGCCTCTGTTGGAAATTGCCGCGGCGTTTTGTTGCATCAGGTTCCTGTAATTCATGCTTCCATCCATTGGCGTATCTTTAAATATCCTGGCCATCAATTCTTCATCAAGATTCTTTCTCATATTTTGATATTCCTGATCTGGAAGCTGCAGAGAAACAAATGCCTTTTTAAATAATTCTTTTGTAGGATATGGATAAACTTCGACTACAGGCAGCAAGGTAGTATCTGCTACGAGATCAATAACCACAGAAAAGCCTTTTGCCTTGTCCTTTGGAATAATATAATGACGCTTTCTATAACCAATCGCACTAATGACAACACTATCTCCCACAAGAGTTGGTAATGAAAAATAACCATATTCATTGGTAAAAGTCCCTCTTCCGGCCTTAGGGATAAATATACTTACCCCCGGCATTCCATTTGTGCTGTCTTCGCCTACTACAATACCATTAAAATTAACTATGGGATTTTCGCCCTGCGAATAGCTTTCAAATGAAAGAAAAACTGCAAATGCAATAAATATGTACGTAAATTTGACCTTCAATGGGATTTCTTTAAATTAAAATTAACGAAAAAAAGTTTTCAAGTATTTACTATATTTTAAACTTAGGCAATATTTTCTTGTTAATCACCACTACGTATCTAAAAACTGATCCTGGATTAAAATAACTCTTTTTCCTAATAGTTGTTATGAGAATAAAAAAGTTTAGTATTTCGTTTGGCGCACAAGTTTTTAAAGCCTTTAGCGATGAATCCAGGGTAAGAATTTTAAACCTTTTATTTCATAATCATGAAATGTGTATAGCTGATATTTGGCACATTTTAAATTTTACTCAAACCAAAACTTCACGCCATCTTTCTTATCTTAAAAACTCCGGTTTGGTAAGTTATAAAAAGGTTGATCAGTGGACCTTTTATTATATTAAAGATGAAGTAATAGATATGGTCACTCAAATTTTTAAATTCATAGATAAGGATCCAAAGCTGCAGAAAGACCTGGAAACTTATAGGGTTTTATATTCGAACCGGGAACTGGCCGTTTATAATTTAAAAGCTAAAAAGCTTCTCTAGAAATAAATGTTGAATTTTAAATGTTGAATGATGCTTTTGCTGCTCACTTCCATCTTCTCCCTTCCCACTTCCTGAAAAATGAAACGCTATAAACATATCTTCTTTGACCTGGACCAGACGCTTTGGGATTTTGACAGGTGCTCTGCTGAAACCCTAAGGGAACTGTTCTATAATTATAAACTTGAGAACGACTGTAATTTTAGTTGTGACACGCTAATCAGTAAATTTCATGAAGTCAACAATGCATTATGGGGAAAATTTAGCGCTGGAAAGATCACCAAGCAAGAATTACGGGATTCACGGTTTAAAATTGTGTTTAACGAACTGAAGTACCTGAGAGCGGATTTGATAGAAGTCTTTGCTGAGAACTATCTGCTGAACTGCCCTAAAAAAGGTCATCTGATTTCTTATGCAAAGGAGGTTTTGGATTACTTGTCTCTTAAATATGAATTGCACATCATAACCAACGGATTTGAAGAGGTACAACAACAAAAAATGGCGAGTACCGGAATAACCAAATATTTTAAGGAAGTGATTACTTCTGAAAGTGCAGGATTCAGAAAGCCTGAAAAGGAGATATTTCATTATGCATTGAAAAAAGTGAATTGTCAGTCTTCCAATTGTTTGATGATCGGGGATAACCTGGAAGCAGATATATTAGGTGCAAGTAATTCATATATTGATACTGTCTACTTTAATCCGAAAAAGGTAAAGTATCATTTGTCGGTGACACACGAAATTGAATGCCTGAGTGAATTAAAGAGAATTCTTTAGCGCTTATAATCGGAATAAATAACCAACTTTAAAAAAGAAAAGTGAAAGTGCCAGGCTCCAGAAAATGGCGCTGAAAAACATATAAAAGAATATTTTTCCGGGTCTTTCACCAAAGGAAGCGGCCACAGATGCTCCTATAATAGGGCTAAAAATTACCGGCGTCAGAAAGGCTACGCCAGGCAAGCCATATCTTTTCCAAACAAATACCACTTTTCTATTCTTTTTGGTAAA
Organism: Cytophagales bacterium; assembly: GCA_035628645.1. GTDB lineage: Bacteria > Bacteroidota > Bacteroidia > Cytophagales > Cyclobacteriaceae > DASPJL01. Next base: position 51,278 of record DASPJL010000090.1, read on the forward strand.
AAGTTTTTTCTTTCTTTTACTAAAAAAGGTTGCTCTTATTTTTCTTCCTACAAAAGAAATGATTAAAACGGTGGTCATCATTCCCAAGACGGTAAAAATAGAGGTCTCTAAAATGGATAAGCCTGAAAAATAGCCTGATAGGGGACCTCCTACAAATTTCCATGTACTAAAAAAATAAACAGTCAGGTATTTCAGAACTTCATTTATCATTTAACTTTCCCTTTCGGGCACAAAAATAATTTAGAAATTTGGATTTATTCAATCCAATAATATTATAAAAACTTTAATGTCAGTTCTTGATAACGATTGAAGTTTATATTTGTTAAATGCTGGTTTATTTAAATTATTATTTTGATCTTTTCAGCAATATAGCATCATTATTAACGCCTAAGTGGAACAAATAAACGAGTTTAAAAATTCAGCGGAAACAGGTGAATTTAAGAAGGAGAATAACAGTTTTCGGTTTTTTAAGATTATAAAGGGATATATAATCTTGTTCCTTTTTACTTCTATTTTGGAAACGTTAATACTTAGATTTATTCCTCCTGCATATACACCCCTGATGATCATCAGGGCGCTGGAAAAATTAGCCGACTATCGACCGCCGTCTTTTTCTTATCAATATAAGCCTTTAGGTAATATATCTGATAAAATGAAGCTGGCAGTCATTGCTTCTGAAGATCAAAATTTTCCTAATCATTTTGGCGTGGATTTTAAAGAAATCCAAAAGGCATATAAATCAAGCAAAAAGAATGGCAGGAAAAAGCTACGGGGAGCCAGTACGATTTCTCAGCAAGTGGCTAAAAATGTATTTCTTATTCCTTCAAGAAGTTTTATAAGAAAAGGGTTGGAACTATACTATACGTTGTTAATTGAAGTCTTTTGGGGTAAAAAGAAAATATTGGAAACTTATCTAAATGTCGCAGAAATGGGAGAAGGAATTTATGGCGCAGAAGCGGCAAGTATAAAATATTTTAAAAAGCCCTCCCTGAAGTTAACAAAAAGTGAAAGCGCTTCCCTGGCAGCAGTGTTGCCAAGTCCCAGGCAGTATTCCGTAAAAAATCCGTCTTCTTATATTTTAAAAAGACGAAGCTGGATAAGAAACCAAATGAATAGTTTAGGGAATAGATATATCCAGAAACTGTAATGGCTCTAAA
>DASPJL010000091.1:0-19989 GCA_035628645.1 Cytophagales bacterium
AAAATATCGTAACCTTCTTTTTCCATTGCTTGAGAAACTGCCGATGCCATTGCCTGGGTGATGCCTGAAAATTTGCCATCTTCAATCAATAGCACCTTTCCTGCGCCTTGATTACCCAACTTCTCCAACTCACCGGCAGGAGTATTACCAAAAGCTATTGCTGCAGATGTAGTATTTAATTTTTTAGCTAGTTCAGCACCATAGGAAACCGCTTCCAGCGAAGATTTCTTTACTGATCCCTCTACACTTTCTATGAATATTAAAACTCCCATATCTTCTAAAATTAATTAATTGTTTAGAGTACTTTGGCTTCCTGATTTAAAAGTCTTACTAATTCCTCTACATTTTCAGGATCTACAAATTTGCAAGCTCCTTTTGCAGGAGGCATTTCGTAGGAAATTGTTTTTGATAATTGTTCAACCTGCACAGGTTCTATGACTTTTAAAGGCTTGGTTCTGGCGGACATAATTCCCCTCATGCTTGGGATCTTCCATTCTGCGATTGGCTCCTGGCAACCGGCAATAAAAGGAAGCTTAACTTCTAGAAATTCCTTCCCACCCTCTATTTCTCTTGCTAACGTACCGGTATCTCCGTTAAAATCCAGCTTCATGACCGGAGATATTGAAGGCATGTTTAACATTTCCCCAACAATTCCATGGACCTGACCTCCATTAAAATCAATGGATTCACGCCCCATTAAGATAAGGTCGTAGTTTTCATTTTTAGCGTATTGTGCAATTTGATAAGCAACATAATATGAATCCGAAGGAAATACATTTACCCTAACGGCGTCATCAGCGCCAATAGCCAGTGCTTTCCTCAAGGTGGGTTCAGTTTCCGCTTCTCCAACATTCAATACTGTCACAGTTCCTCCTGATGATTCTTTAAGTTCAATAGCTCTTGCCAGAGCATAATCATCATATGGCCCTATAATATATTGTACACCAGCGCTATTAAACTTTGAATTGTTATCTGTAAAAGAAATTTTAGAAGTTGTATCCGGAACGTGAGTTATGCACACTAATATTTTCATCTCCAATCTGTTTAAATTTAAAAGTCAAACCTGTTAATTAAACCTGCCTGACCACCTAATTTTCCTAAAGATATTAAGTTAAAAAATTTGCTCAGTTCAATTGAATAAATGCCGACTTAACCTTTTGACATGAACAATTCTTATTATTACGTTTCTCCCTTTTTCTCTCAAAGTTGAAAAAAGATCAAATATTAAAATTTATACTTATTATCAATAATTATTTTTAAATGTTTTTTATATTAATCTACTTTTAAGGTACGGTCCTTTAAAAAAGAAGGTCTTAGGAAGAGCCAAAAAATAGCAGATAATTTAATGCACAAAAATAGAGATATCATTATAATATAAAAACTGAATGGACACCAGACTAAAAAAGCTTCTTGAATTTTATAATGAGGACCCTGATGATCCTTTTACTATTTATGCCATTGCTTTGGAATACCTCGCATCAAATAAGGAAGAGGCGAAAAAGTATTTTGAAATATTATTAGAAAAACATCCGGATTATATAGGCACTTATTATCATGCAGCACAGCTTTATATTGATTTGGAATTTAATGATAAAGCAAAAGAAACATTTGAAAAGGGTATTGCTTTAAGCGAAAAAAAAAATGATCAACATGCTTTAAAAGAATTAAAATCTGCTTATCAGAACTTTCTGTTTGAGAATATGTAGAAGCAATCAATCTATTCAACCTTCAAAATTTAAAATCTCTAATGGAATTAGGACTTACTACCCCAGCCTTATTATTTTCAACCGTCTCCTTGCTATTATTGGCCTATACCAATCGTTTCCTGGCCATAGCTAACTTAATAAGGAATCTCCATTCTCAATACAAGCAAAATCGAAATCCCTTTATTTTAGGACAAATCAAATCTTTAAAATTAAGGGTAAGGCTGGTAAGGGATATGCAGGCGCTGGGCATATTAAGCCTTTTTCTTTGCGTCTTGTGTATGTTTCTTCTTTTTAACGGGAATACCGAAATAGGTAAATATGTTTTTGGAGCAAGCCTTATTCTGCTGATGGGATCGCTAAGTCTTTCAATCTATGAAATACAAATATCCATAAAAGCATTAAAAATACAGTTAAGTGACATTGAAGATGAGGCAGGCTAGTTTTTGTTGTTCTTCTCAAACAAACATTTTGTTACCAAATCATTCCACAAAGAATATTTGGGCATCACCTGTGATTCGGATTTCAAATCGTTAATAAGTAATTCAAGATAACCTTCTTTCTCTTCGTTATTGTCCTGACTTAAGTCCATGACCTCTTCTTTTTCGTTAAGAAAATTTTTAATTCTTTTCCTCATTATTTGAGTGTTATGGTTTAAAATGGAGCATCTTCTTCATTTTCATCAGCTTTATTTATTTTACTGCTGATGGTGATGGTATTGGGTAGTTGAAACTCCGATGGAATACCTGCATCAGGAAACCCTGACGGTGAATAGGAAAAATCTGCAGGCTCAAGATCCCCAAACTTTGTATATTTTCCTATAAATCTTAGATGAACACTTCCTAAAGAACCATTTCTATGTTTGGCAATGATAACTTCACCGGTTCCCTGCACGGAATTACCTGATTCATCTTCCGTAATACCATAGTACTCGGGTCGGTATAAAAAGATAACCATATCCGCATCCTGCTCAATAGATCCTGACTCTCTTAAATCTGAAAGCTGAGGTTTTTTATCTCCTCCCCTGGTTTCCACAGCTCTACTTAACTGCGAAAGTGCAATTACAGGGACACTTAACTCTTTGGCTATATTTTTTAAAGCTCTTGAAATAGAAGCGATTTCCTGTTCACGGTTTCCTCCTCCTTTTCCAGAACTGTCACCACTCATCAATTGCAAATAATCTATTACAATCAACTGAATATCGTGTTGTGCCTTTAATCTTCTACATTTAGCTCTTAATTCAAGAATAGATAAAGCAGGTGTATCATCAATAAAAATAGGCGCACTGGATAATTTTGCAGTTTTATGCACCAGTTGCTCCCATTCATAGTCCTCCAGATTTCCTTTCTTAATTTTTTCACTTTCTAACTCAGCCTCAGCAGAAATCAACCTGTTTACTAACTGCACCGAAGACATTTCCAGAGAAAATATCGCTACTCCCTGATTAAAATTAACTGCTGCATTACGTGTGGCTGAAACCACGAACGCAGTCTTACCCATACCTGGACGAGCAGCAATAATTACCAAATCCGACTTTTGCCATCCAGAGGTTACCCTATCCAATTCTGTGAACCCACTTGGAACGCCTGTCAAACCATCTTTATGATCCTTTCTGGCCTCAAGTTCCTTTAATGCAGTAACCATCAGCGTAGACATGCTGTCGTAATTTTTCCGAATGTTCTGTTCTGAAATTTCAAATAATGCCGATTCCATCTTATCCAATAACTGGAAGACGTCCGTTGTGTCTTCGTAAGCATCCTTTTCAATCTGAGAGGCGACAGTGATCAGTTCTCTTTTAATGGAGTGCTCTATGATGATACGCGCATGGTATTCAATATTTGCTGAAGAGTTTACTTTATTGGTAAGCTCAGAAATATAAAATGGCCCTCCTACCATTTCTAAAGTACCAAGCTTTCTTAGTTTATTTGTAACCGTAATAATATCAATAGGCTCTGAATTATTGAATAAATCCAGGATGGCAGTATATATTTCGATATGTCGGTCATCATAAAAACTTCCGGCCTTTAAAATATCAATTACAGCAGTGAGGGCATTTTTTTCCAACATTAAGGCACCCAACACGGCTTGTTCAAGATCTACTGCCTGGGGAATCAGCTTATTAAGCCTTGAGCTTAGCTCTCCGTTTAGCAAATTCCGGGATTTATAACCAACTTTTTGTGATACTGATCTCTTCAGGTCCATACTGCAAATAAAAAAAAAGGAATCGGGTTAATACATATTTTTTACACTTACCAACAAAAAATACTTTAACCCACAAGTTATACCATACTTATCCACAAGTTATCCACATTTCGGTAAAAAAGACTTGAGATGTAAGATTTAAGATATAAGACTTGGGACATGACTCGGATCAAGCGGAATTTCTGGGGGCATAGATTTTTAAGGATCTGTCGGGAAAATTGGGGGAAAGAACCATACTTAAGACGATAAGGAACCTTTTTTCAGCATCAGACAAAATATTTATTGGTGTCCTAAAAAGGTGTCAAAGTGTTTTTCGGTAATGAGTATTTTTTGTAATTTAAAACCTTGGATTCTAATCACCGAACGTTCATTCAAAAGGAGTAATTTTTCCTAAAATTTCCTCCTTATTCTAAGGTTATAGTGAACTTATAGCGATCTTATAGCGATGTACCTTCATTGATCCTCCTTTCTTCCTTCGGTCATCCTCCAAGGGTCTAGTATCCATATTAACCATAGTTTAATTAATGAAGGAAAACTCCTAACTAAGCTACTCGCTTTTACCCGTTCCCTCAGAAATTCCGCTTGACCCCATGACTCTTTAAACTTTAGATAGAAGACATAAGACTTAAGATTAAGTCCTCAAACTTGATGCTTTAGACTAAAACCTATTTTATCCTACTTGGTATATCTTTTCCTGCTACAATAGATTTGCTGCCTTGAACAATGGCTTCAATGGTATTTACAAGGTTTTGGATACTCAGGGTAGAAAACTCATCATCTACAGTATGATAGTAGATGTCTTTATCAATTTGATCTGTGGAAACAGTGTGAGCCGGAACACCGTGTTTAGCTAAAGAAGCATTGTCGGACCGGTAAAATAGGTCTTGCTCGGGATAAGGATCGGGATGGAGGGTAAACCTTGTCCCTTCTAAATTCTTTTGTAAAATTTTACCTAAATCTGACCTTTCATATCCGGTAATAAAAGCTGCGTTCGGACCAAATTTTGACTCCTTTCCTATCATTTCGATATTGACCATTGCTACCACTTTCTTGGGGTCTATTTCATTTATAAAACTTTTTGAACCAAATCCTCCGATCTCTTCTGCTGTAAAGGCAATAAAAACAAGTGTTACTTCATTATTGTTTACTTTTTTGTAATGACGGGCAAGAGCGATAACAGCCGCCACTCCCGAAGCATCATCGTCTGCTCCATTGGCTATAGAGTCACCATTTACTGGACTTTGTATTCCTATATGGTCATAGTGTGCCGAAAAAATAACATATTGATCCTTCTTACTTCTACCTGGAAGAACGCCAATAATATTACTGGTTACTTCTTTTTTTGCTAACGAATCACTTCCCAATCGTATGCTCAAAGTATCCTCGAAACCTATTGCACCTGGAAAGTGAGTTAAACCAATTTCCTTAAATTCATTTATAATAAAATCAGCCGCTTTTTTTATTCCCGGGGTAAATACTTTCCGTCCCTGCATACTGTCAGATGAGAGGACCTTTAGTGTTCTTTCTACTTCAGCACTGTCTATTTGAACCTGAGCTTTACAGGAAGAAAAGGAAAGTAATAAGACTGAATAAAGACAAAAGATAAGTAACCAAACCTTTTTAAAGTAGACCATAAAAAATAATAGTTTGGCCTAAAAATACTTTCTTTAAAGCATTTTATAAAAGTTTACTTGAACAGAAAAAGAATATTTGATTCTTTATAAACCGAGTAAAATCAGAAAAGCCTTGAAATATACCTGAATAGAATCACCAGTACACAAAACAAAAACATCAGCATAGATATTTTATTTATCGTATGCATGGTGCGGATATTAAAATTATTAGGCCTGGATGGGTCTTTTTTCCTAAAGAAATAGCCAAACACTTCTCCTAAACCAAAAAACTCTTTCATCTTTGACATAAGCTAAAATTTAAAATTCAATCAGCACAAATTAGATACTCGACATCATTTGAAAATCTACACATTTAATTAAAAATTAACCTTCAGGATGTTCTTCAGGCTCAATCCACACTCCATCTTCCTTTATTAAATTAATAAGTTCATCCACAGCGTAATCACTGTTTACAAACTTTTTAACAACGTTCTGACCTCTGTATAAAGCAATTTTACCTTTTCCAACACCTACATATCCATAATCCGCATCGGCCATTTCTCCGGGACCATTTACTATGCAACCCATAATTCCAATCTTCACTCCTTTTAAATGATCTGTTCTTTTTCTGATCATGGCTGTTGTTTCCTGTAAGTCAAAAAGCGTTCGTCCACAGGAAGGACAAGAAATGTATTCCGTTTTGGACATTCGCGTTCTTGCTGCCTGAAGAATTCCAAATGAAGTATTGTTGTATAATTTGAGCAAGTTATGCAAGGAAGGCTTGTCTGAAGTTTCAATTAATTCAGTACTCAATAGAATTCCATCGCCCAACCCATCGATCAATAAGCCTCCGCAATCGGTTGAAGCATATAACTGGAATTTATCCTCAGACAATTCAGGATATTTTCGCAGGATGACTACAGGATTATTCACCTTGTTTTCTATCAAATAAAAGAAAATCCTTCGCAAAGCCGGCATAGCATGCTCATTATTTGTATCAATAATGAGGACTACCGTATCATCCATTCTCACTTTTTTGTAAAAATCATCTTCTAAAGCCTTATAATTAATTCTTACAAAATTTAGCTGATGATGAAGTGCATGGCTTTTTAGATATTGCTCGTGGTTTAGCAGCGGAAATTTATTATTTTGATCGGAACATTTATTCCAGGTTTCATAATCAAGGATTTCCTTCACTCCATTGGGAAGCATAAAGGAAATTTCATTTTCACCCGAATAAATATAATCACAGCCCAGATCATTCATTTTCCACTTATCGGGTTCTGGCAAATAAAAATGTCCCACACTTTTCAAATCCTTCATTTGAACCTCACGAAGTTTTCTAAAATCAATGAGCACCCGTGGAACGTTACTGCCTCCGAAATTAGCAACCTCAATCGTTTTCCTTCTGAAATATTGATAAGGGTTGATAGGATAATCTTCTACCGGTTTTATAAACTTATGACCAGGTCTTGAATCATATCTTTGCGCCAAAACTTTTGCAACCGGCACTTCAAATTCCGGCTCTTCTGTTAAAGAAACACGAATAGTATCTCCCAGTCCATCTTCAAGCAAGGTTCCTATTCCCACAGCAGATTTTATCCTGCCATCTTCGCCTTCTCCAGCTTCAGTAACTCCTAAATGCAATGGATAAGGCTTAAGCCCTTCTTCATTCAACTTCTGAACCAGCAATCGGTAAGCCTGTACCATTACCTGAGTATTACTGGCTTTCATGGAGATTACTATGTTGTAATAATTAAGATCTTCGCAAATCCTTAAAAACTCTAAGGCAGATTCCACCATCCCAACAGGCGTATCACCATAACGGCTTAAGATCCGATCTGAAAGGGAGCCATGGTTAGTACCAATTCTCATGGCAGTGCCATATTCCTTACATATTTTAACTAACGGTGTAAATCTTTCTCGTATTCGCTCCAACTCTTCCAGGTAGGAAGCATCAGTATATTCAATGGTTTCGAAGCGTTTTCGATCCGCATAATTCCCGGGATTGATCCTTACTTTTTCTACAATCCTGGCAGCAGTTTCCGCAGCATTTGGCGTAAAATGGATATCTGCGATCAATGGAACATAGTATCCCCTGTTTCTTAATTCGGTCTTGATTTTTGCAAGGTTCTCCGCCTCCTTTATACTTGGCGCAGTTATCCTCACATATTCACATCCGGCGTCTACCATTTTTATTGTCTGTTCAACAGACCCAATAGTGTCCATAGTATCGATGGTAGTCATTGACTGAATTCGGATAGGGAAATCCGAACCTAATGCTAAATCACCGATTTTCACCTGAATTGTTTTCCGTCTTTTATATTCCGTAAGACTTTCACAATACCTAATTAAAGCATTTTGCCTTGCCTCGATGCTGGGAATCATTTGTAAATGTTTGTTCAAAATTAACAATTAATATAGAAAATTGTTCTGACGATATTTTTACTTTATTTTACATCTCCTATCCAGAACAGAATACTATAAAAGGGAGTTTCTAAGAAAAGAGTGTCTATTAAAGGAATTTATCAGAGTACAAATTTATGCTTGTAATAAATAGCCAAAATGATTTATCCTTTTTACTAATACAAAGCAGTCTAAATGGGATATTGGCATACGATAGAAATTTCAACATTACTATCTGGAACCCTGCTTTGGAGAAAACAACCGGATTTCAAACCACTTATACCTTAGGGAAAAACCTTTTTGATCTTTTTCCTTTTTTAAAAACTACGGATTCGGTTCAATTATTTTATGATACGTTAAATGGCCAAACTTTTCGTATAGAAGAGACTCCTTATTCTATACCCTCTACAAATAAAGCTGGAGTTGCAGAAGCTAATTTTACTCCGATTAAAGACGAGACCGGAAATGTAATTGGAGGTTTAGTAGCCATTCAGGACATAACTGAAAAAATAACTGCCAGAAAACAGCTTGCCAAAAGAGAACGGAAATTAACCTCTATTGTAAGTAATCTACCAGGTTTTGTTTATGAATGTTTAAATGATAAAAACTGGACTACGGTATTTTTAAGTGATGGGATATATCATTTGACAGGGTATAAGGCTGAAGAGTTTTTTGGAGATGATCCATTATATTTCTCAGACTTAATTCTGCCTCCATATAAAGAATATGTTTGGAATGAAATCCAAAAAGCCGTCAGCGAAAACAGAGCGTTTAAATTAGAATATAAAATTAAAACCGCCTGGAATACAGAAGTTTGGGTCTGGGAGCAAGGAGCTGCTGTGGTGAATGAAACCGCTAATTTTACAATTGAAGGATTCATCACAGATATAACAGAAAGAAAACAAACTGAAGAAAGACTTAAAGAAAGCGAAAATAAATATCGGTCACTTACGGAACTGAGTGGACTCGGAGTCTGGCAATTGGACAAGGATAAAAAAACCATTTATCTGAATCAAGCGATGCTGGATATTTTAGGACTTGATTCAAAGTCTGAAATCGAAGGCAAAACAATCCAATCCTTCTTTACACCTGAAAGTTTGGAAATTATATCCAAAGAACATTTAAAAAGAAAAAGCAACGTGGCATCTACTTATGAGGTACAACTCATAAGAAAAGATAAAGAGATAAGAACCATAGTTATTCATGGGGCTCCTTTAATAGATGCCAATGGAAATCTGTTCAGTGTAATAGGCACAATCGTTGACATTACAGAACACAAACTAACCAATGAGGCCCTTGTCAAATCTGAAGAAAGGTTTAGAAGATTATTTGAAAACACCCCAATGGCCAAGGGAATATCAAGAAACGGAATTATCATCCAGGTTAATAATTCATTCGCTAAATTATTTGGATATACCTCTCCTTCAGAACTTATTGGAACTAGCCTATTAAATCAGATTGCTCTACCGGAACGGGAAGAGATAAGGGACAGAATGATGGCCAGATCAAGAGGCGAAAAAGTGCCTGACGCCTATGAATTTAATGGAATAAAAAAAGATGGAACAGTGTTCCCACTTCATGCAGATGTTGCTTTTTTAGAGCTCCCGGATGGAATGGCAACAATTGTTACTCTGAAAGATATTACTGAGGAGAAACTTGCTGAAATGCAATTGAAAAAAAGTGAAGCTAAGTTCAGAACATTGTTTGAATCCGAATTGATGGGCATTCTCATTGCCGATGACACAGGAAAAATTTTAGAAGCCAATAATGCATTTTTTAACATGTTGGGCTACACTCCCGAAGATTTGAAATCGGGTGTGCTCAATTGGAAAACCATAACACCTGAAGAGTATTACCGAAGAGACCTCGAGGGGGTGAGAGAATGCCTCACAACAGGAATAATGCGCCCTTTTGAAAAGGAATATTTTAAGAAGGACGGAAAAAGAATTCCAGTTTTAATAGGTGGCTCAAGAATACAAAATGACAATAAAGGCGTTACATTTATCATTGACATTTCTGCTTTAAAACAAAGCAGGGAAGAACTTAAAGCCACGAATAAAGAATTAAATACTTTTCTTTATATGGCATCTCACGATTTAAAAGGGCCATTAGCCTCCGTCATAGGATTGACACAAATTGCTAAAACAGAGTCACAAGAACCTGCCACCCAAAATTACCTTGATCTTATTATGAGATCCACCGCCAAATTGGATAGATCTTTAATGAATCTAATGAAGATCATGAAAATAAAGGGCGACAATGAACAAAAGGAAGCTATTGATCTTGTTCAGTTGATTGAGGAGATTAAGGACAATTTAAAGCAAATAGACGGATATAAAAAAGTAAAAATAACCTATTCCGTAAACCTTAGTTCACCGCTATTTAATGATTTAGGAATTATTAACTCGGTTCTACAAAATCTCATTGAAAATTCTATTAAATATCAATCTTCCCTCAATGCCTTTCCTTTTGTAAACATAAATATTTCAGAGATTGGCAATAACGTGATCATTGAAGTTGAGGACAATGGAAAGGGAATAGATCCTGGCATTAAACATAAAGTATTTGATATGTTTTATAGAGGAACTTCCGACTCTAAAGGCTCCGGACTAGGGCTTTACATTGTAAAAAATGCGGTAGAAAAAATCCAAGGCACTATAGACTTCAGGGCCAGAGAAAACGGCGGGACAGTATTTACCGTTGTAATACCAAAAATAGCAACAGAATAAGTTAGAAGTGGGAAGCAAAAACCAACCTTCCGACTTCTCACTTCTAACTTCCGGCTTACCTACACTTTAATATAAACCTTTCTCTTGTCCATTATATATCCAATGAACCAGATCAAAAGCATATAAAAAATTGCAAACAATATAGAGGCGTTAAAATCCCCGAGCCAGCTTGTAAACAAACTTTCATACAACCAACCTTTTAAAGAAACTCCATTGATTTTAATTAGGTGCATAATGCTAATTACCACACCGGACAAGATATAGAGGATTAAGGTATTTCGTCCAAAAACTTCGAAGAAGTATGTCCATTTTTTAACTTGTACAATCTCAATTAAATACATTAAAACAGAGAGCACAATCATATCCGTTCCCACTGAAAACAACACATAGGAGCTTGTCCAGATTTTCTTATTGATAGGAAAACCCATGTGCCAGATTAAAGAAACGGCTATTAAAACTACACCTCCGAGAATGAGGTTAAGGATTGTACCTTTTGTATTTCCCTTTTTCTGAATGTATAAACCTACCAGATAGCCAAAGATCACATTTACAGCGGCAGGAAATGTACTCAGTATTCCTTCGGGATCAAATGGAATACCTTCTCCTTTATACAAATGGTTAGGTCCCAGCAACATCAGGTCTAACTTTAATGCAGCATTTCCTTGAAGACTGTATGGATCTGGTTGATCACCAAAGAAGTACAACACTGCCCAATAACCCAGCAGAAAAACAATACTTAAAATAACACTGCCCTTAACTTTCAAATAGTGTATTGCGAGAGAAGCAATACAATAGCATAATGCTATTCTTTGAAGCACGCCTAAAATCCTCTCCTTGCTCAAATCAATAAAGCTGATTGCTCCTGATTCGGAAACCTGATAAAAAGGGAAACAATTAAGCAGAAAACCTATAAAGAAAATAATTGCTGTACGTTTAAATATTTTACCCAAAAAAACCGAATCGCCTTCACTTTCATATTTTCTCAAGGCAAAACTCATTGCATTACCTACCACAAAAAGAAATGTCGGGAAAACCCAGTCTGTGGGGGTAAATCCATGCCAAGGCGCGTGAAGGAAAGGTCCATATACCGTCCCCCAGTTTCCCGGAGTATTCACGATTATCATTAAAACAACTGTTAAACCTCTTAAAACATCAAGAGATAAATAGCGGGGGGAGTTTTTAATTTTCAAGTGGGTTAATTTTTTTGGGAAATTATTAAAATATTTATGGAAAGGAAATTAATAAAGATTAATTTTGCAAGCCATATTACCCCGAAAGATAATTTAATTATAAAATCCTCCGAAAAAAAACAATGTGTCTTCATAAATATTTATGTAACATTTATACAGAGAATAAGTTAAGGAAAATATAAATCTTAATTCTTCTTACTAAATATATGGAGATCGTCATTTCCCCCTGACCGGATTGGTTTCAATAAAATTAAAATCAACGTAACTTGGTTCTTAAAGCAGAAAATGCTTATCCCCTGAATAAGATTATTTAATAAACAATAAACATAAACACACAAATTAATAGAAAAAATGAATGCAATAGTTGAGTTAGAACAAGCAGATAAAACCCCTGAAAACTCTAGTACGCCAAAGCCAAAAAGACACAGAATACAAAAGAAAAAGACTTATGAATTGGTTCGTGTTGTAAAGCCAACAAAATAATAACTTACGGATCAGACTCCCCTTCCGCTAACTATTTAGTTTAATTTAAACAGCTTAAACAAGCTTCAGATGCGTTTATTTAAAGCGTAAACCTATTTTCATTTGCCTCGTTTTCCCTATTAAGGAATAATTGTTCACTAAACTTTTGAAGTATGGACTCAATGAGGGAAAATTACGAAGAAGATAATTTAACAGGCATAAACCATGAAGGGGAAACTGCAAATACGCCGGTAGAAAGATTGACTGCTACTTCCATTATTGGAGACAAAGTTGAAAACTTTAACGGTGAAGGTTTAGGCGAAGTCAAAAATCTTATGATAAATATTGAGAATGGAAATATTGAATATGCCATTCTTGAATTTGGCGGTATATTAGGAATGGGAGAAAAGCTTTTTGCCATACCTTTCCGTGCCCTTTCACTGGATTCAGAACGAAGAATTTTTCTACTTAATAAGGATAGGGAAACCTTCAAAGATGCTCCCGGATTTGATAAAAATCACTGGCCCGACACCAACGGACATTATGAACAGGTGAACGCCTATTGGGGAAATTTTATGGGCGTGAATACAGGAACAGTTCCCTATTAAGAATAAGGCGAAGAAATTTTATTAACCTAGGATCAATTAAAAAAAATACTGAATTCTTCAGCGTTCTATAATTAAACAAAAAGGGTGTCCCAAAATGGCCTTCCTGAATTTATGCTAAAATAAATCGGCAGGGAAAACTTTTTAGGACACTCTTTTCTTTAAAATAATATTGGAAAGCAACCTATTGATCTTTCTTAACCTCTGCCGCCCGGTTTATTTCTTCATTTTCTTTTTCCAGGTCATTTTTTATTCCTGAAGTAACATCTTTAAACTCACGGAGACCTTTGCCGAGTCCTCTTGCCAGTTCTGGAATTTTCTTAGCGCCAAACAACAGTAAAAAAGCAGCCAGGATTAAAAAAACTTCCCATCCGCCAATTCCTGCAAACAAAAACATATTTAAAGTCACCATAAGTGTAGTATTTACTTGATTTAAAATATTATCAATTTATAACGTATTAATTGATTTACGAAGTGCATTAGAATATGGATTTATAACACCTCATGTTTATAAAAGTTCATTTAAAAAAATTCTATCTATTTAAAAAACCTATAAAAAACACCCAAAGGTAATTTTTTCAAGAACTTATCTTCAAGGTATAATTCTCCAAATTCCTTGTTGGTTACTTTACCAATACAAGTAGTAACCAAATTATCGACGATCAATGCTGAAAAACCTAAAGAATATAAGTTCAATATAAGAAAATGCTCCTCCGGGTCGAGAAGCTCCTTACATAATTTAAGAAGCTCATTAATATTATCCTCTAACACCCACTTCTCCCCTTCCGGCCCCCGACCATACGCAGGCGGATCTAAAATAATGCCTTTGTATTTATTTCCTCTTTTTACTTCTCTTTTGGCAAACTTCAACGCATCTTCCACAATCCATCGGATGCCGTTTAAATTATTTGCTTCCATATTTTCCCTTGACCAGGAAATCACCTGTTTTATGGAATCCACGTGATTAACGTCTGCATTATTTAATGCCGCAGCAAGGGAAGCCCCGCCAGTGTATGCAAAAAGATTGAGTACTTTGGACTTTTCCTGCTTAAATAATTTTGTTCTTTCATATATAAAATCCCAATTGGCCGCCTGTTCAGGAAAAATACCGACATGCTTAAAGGAAGACAATGAAAGTTTAAAACGAAGCTGGAATTCAGGAGACTTATAATTTAAAAACCAATTTTGAGGCATACCTTCTTTTGAGATCCACTGCCCTTTTTCAGTGCTTTTAGGATCCTTTTTAAAAGAAGCATGTGCCAGCTTCTCCCATTCCTTTTCAGGCAAAGATTTATCCCATGCTGCTTGAGGTTCAGGGCGGGAAAGTATGTAATTCCCAAATTTTTCCAATTTCTCAAATCCGCCTGAATCTAATAATTCATAGTCTTTCCAATGGGCGGGCGTTAAAATCTGTATCACAAGTCGAAGATTAAATTAAGGCAAAAGTAAAGAATAGTTGTAAGCTTTAGTTTAGCAAGGCCGGCATTTGTGTGTAAATCAATACCAACATTCCCATTTTCAACGAGAAGGAATAAGGGAAAGCGCGTTTTTTAACTCCTCATGAAATTGCGGATAATCATTCAAATTCCTATGAGTTCCGCCTTTTATAATAATAAACCTGTCTGTTTCTTTGAGGTATCTAGCCAATTCTTCGGCCTGATTAAAAGGAATAATTTCATCTTCCGTACCATGAAAAATGTAAACCGGCGCCTTGATCTTCTTTACATTTTCCTTGTTGTTGAGCGAAAGTCGAAGGATCAAAGAAGTTGGGGTAAACCTTGGGGCATGATGGTCCACCAATTCCTTGATATTTAAATAAGGCGTTTCTAGAATGACCAGCTTTGGATTGTTTTCTGCCGCTACTTTTGAAGCAATGCCCGTCCCCATTGATCTTCCATAAAGCACAATCTTTTCCTGGGGATAAAATTTTAAAGCATAGCCATATACTTTCCTGCCCATTTCCAACAGCGAGTTTTGATTTAATGCCCCTGTACTCTTTCCAAAAGTAGGGTAATCCACTATCAACAAGTCAAATCCTTTTTCAGTAAAATCAGGGGCGATTGTACCCCAGCGGGATAAGTTATCTGCATTACCATGAAAATAGACAACACATCCTTTTCGTGCCTGGCTTTTAAAATAAAGCCCATGTATTTGACTTTTTCCTGCTTTTATAAATACCTCCTCAAAAGGCTGATCAAATTCAAATACATAGCTCCGGGGAAGTGACGTGGCCTGAAACAGTAGCCTGAATTGAAAAAAATAGAAGAATGCTCCTACCAGAACCTGAACAGCAACCAGTATTATGACAACCCAAACCACCACTTTTTTAATCATTGTTAAAAAAGTCATATTATTTCACCTCTTCTCACGCTTCTACCTTCTTAACTTTTAATGACGTTCCTTCATCCGAAATCACCACAATATTTTCATCTTTTTCAATATATTCCCCTCTGGAATAAGCGTCAAAGATTTGCTCGCCAATTATAATTTTGCCGCTGGGCCTTAATACCGTATATGACTTCCCTACTTCACCAACCATCGACTGTATCCTAAAACTTGAATTGTACCCCATTTTGCTGTCCTGGACATTAGGCAGGGCAATATTATTTCGAAAATGTGTGCTACCTGTAGCCTTCCAGCCCCCAACTATCATCAGTATAATTCCTCCTAAAAATCCGCTCAGGGCAATTAATATCGGTACTACTACCTCATGGATCTGAATAAGCGAAAAGTCAAAAAAATCATTACTTATCATAGCCAGTGCCAGGGAACCCACCATGAGTATTATCCCTGAAATTCCTGCAATACCGAATCCGGGAATCACGAAAATTTCAACTGCCAGCAGCATCACGCCGATAAAAAACAAAATAATCTCCCAATTGTCAGCCAGTCCACTTAAATAATAAGGAATGAAATATAAAACAAGCGCCAGCCCGGCGGCAGCAATTGGAAATATCATTCCCGGGCTTTGGAATTCCAAATATATGCCGCCTAAAATGATGAGGATCAACAATCCGCTTACAAAGGGATTCATAAAAAAAGAGATGACTTTTTCAGTTGCCGAAAGTTCAAATCTCACTTCTTCATAGGACGCAAATCCCGCAAATTTCAATACCTCAGCTACATTTAAGGCTTTCTTTTCACAGTATCCCAGCTTTATGGCTTCCGTTGTAGTCAGACTTAAAACCTTTCCTGCCTGGTTCAATGTGTCTGAGGCCAGGTCTGCATCCACCATTGCCTCTGCCAGCGCAGGATTTCTCCCATTAGCTTCTGCCGTAGACCGCATTATCGACCGCATATAGGATTGATATTTTCCGCCGGCAGCAGTACCATCTCCAGTTACCACTGTGGCCGCACCTATGTTTGCTCCAGGAGCCATATAAATACTGTCGCAGGCAATGGAAATAAGCGCACCTGCAGAAGCCGCATTTTTATTGATAAATACAACAATTGGTTTTGGAAATTCCAACAACCTCGTTCTGATTTCATCCGCATCATTTAAGGTTCCTCCATAAGTATTCATCTCAATGACAACGCCTTCAGCCTTTATTTCAAGCGCTCTTTCCAAAGCCAGCTTCACATATCTGTTGGATTGCGGATTTATTTCAGATTTAATTTCCATCAAAAGAACTTTTCCTTTGTCAGAAGCAGTTTGTGCATAAGAAGTATGTATAAAAGGGAAAAATAGATGGATCTGAAATAAGAAAATTATAAATAAGTAAAATTGTCTGTTGCCCTTCATTTTTGAAATTATATTTGCAAAAAACCTAATTTAATTAATTGCCCACGAAATTAAAGCAAAACTTCTCTTTTCTTTTTAAATGGAATATCTGGAAAATTATCTTTGATAACCATCTTCCATTGATGGCCATTGAATTAAGGGATTTAGAAGATAAAAAGACCGACATCGTCTTGATAGATTATCAGAAAGCCAATATTCAAGCATTTTCCGCTCCTGAAATGGCTTGGTTATCAGGACCTGTCGGAATGAGTAATGGACGTCTTCTGTTACAAAAATTTAAAGACCTTCAGTTTCCAGATCCCAAGGGATTTGTGATTTTTGATGTATTTAAACAGCAAACCCTGGTCGAGGAAAACGATGGTTCCTTCGCATTTTTTTCCGACAACAAAGCGATCACCACGCGAATTTTTTTCGATCAGATTATTTTTGAAAGCTATGACCTGGTTACAGGAATAATAGAAGAATTAGATCAAGAAACACGCAAAAAACTTACTCCTGAGGAAGTAAAAATTTCACTGCCTCTACAATATAATGAAGGCAATGTTCATTTTAGTACTGTAAGTACCTTTGTCAAAAAATGCACAAATAAAGAGGCAATCAAGGGGGTGGAATATCTTGAAACGGCCACAACAATCATCGTTTCTTATTATATTCGCGCTCATGAAAAGCTGGAAAACTTCCTGCTGATAACAGACGGGGAAGGGGTCGTTATGGAAGACATTTTATTGGATTCTGATCTGCCGGGAATGAGTAAGGACACGTTTTTTGTAAAAGACAATCACCTATATTTTGTTAAAAATAAAAAAGAGATACAGAGCTATGCGTTATAAAGCACAAAAGACAATTACCATTTTTGTTTGCTTCTTCTTAGTTATAACAGTCAAAAGTCTTGCTAATGCACCGCTTGACTCCATCGGCATAGAGAAACAAGGGAATAAAATTTTTATTTTGCACAAGGTAGATGCCAAAGAAACTTTGTATTCCCTCTCCAGAAGATACAATGTAAAAACAGATCAGATCCAGCAAGAAAACCCGGAGCTCAAGGAAGGGCTGAAAATAGGCCAGATTCTTCGGATTCCTTATGAACCAAAGGCTACCGTTGCTGTCCAAAAAGCCAACTCGGCAGAAAAAGGTGTAAAAACGCATACCGTAAGCGCAGGACAGACGCTTTATTCCATCTCCCGGGAATACAATGTAACTATCGATAATATTAAAAAATGGAACAACTTAACGTCTAATGAACTAGACCTGAATCAGGAAATTATAGTTGGAATGGCTTCTTCAAATGAAAAACCGTTACCATCCAAACCTCAGGAAACCGTTATAACCGAAAAAGTAGAGGTTTCAAATTTGCCTAATTTCAAATACGATTCAAGAGGCAATAAAATACATGTGGCCCAGCCCGGGCAGACTTTATATTCTATTGCCCAGACTTACAATACCACTCCTGAGACATTAAAAAATTGGAACAACCTGGCAAGTAACGAAATTTCATCCGGCCAGGAAATTGTCGTAGAAAAAGTTAAATCAAAAGAAGTTGCCGAGGTTGTAGAAAACAATCAGGAGGGGAAAAACAATACTCCACAAAATACGGTTGCTGCCAATAACCAAAGCACTGAAATCAATCGACCGGTCATTCATTCACCGGAACCAGTAAAGTCGACCAAAACCTCTTCCGGATTTAACAAAATAATTGACAGAGGATTAGCCGAGGCGATTGAAGAATCAGGAGACAATCCCAAGTTTCTGGCTTTGCACAAAACCGCCAGTGTAGGCACCATTATTCAGGTAAAAAATGAATTAAACAATTTATATATATTTGCCAGAGTAATAGGAAAATTGCCAAATACAGGTGAGAATGACAGACTGGTAATTAAATTATCCAAGAAAGCATATGATAAACTTGGAGCGGTAGATAAGAGATTTCCGGTAGAAGTATCCTATGTACCAAATGATTAAACTCACCGCATTAATTTTTTTGGCTAAATTGCTATTTTAGCTGCTCAATTACCTTTTTAATAGTATGGCAGAGAACGCCTTTTCAGATACCTTCAGCCTTGTTCGTAAAATCCTCTGGAACTTTCTGTTTGTGATATTTTATCCCATTATTACCACATTTTCCTTATTATTTATGGGAGTAATATGGTTTTTTTCTACTATTTCCAAAGTACTTAGAAGAATTGAAAGAGGTAAAAACTCCTTAATTGAACTGAAAAAACCCGATTGGGAACCCTTGACTACTGTAGGCGGCTGTCGGATAGAAAAACTGTTTGTAGATAATATTTTGTTTGGCCCGACGTACTACAAATTCAGATCAGAACCGGCCATTGATGCCCTTGCTGACAGCTTTTACGGTGATTTTACCTATAAATGTTTTGACGGAATTTTGTTACAAAAATGGAACTCAACCACCTATAAGGATCTTCCCGATTTTACCCTCGTTTATCTTGACGCAAGAACTGGGAAAATAACCGACATTGAAAAAATCAAATCATTTTCATGGGTCGCTAAACAGGTAAATGAAAATGAAGTGATAATCAAATGGTTTAATGGAACCGAAGGCGGTGAAGTAAAGGTTAATAAAAATGAATTGCAGCCTTCTAAATAAATACAACAAATTGGATTTAAAATCTTTTTTAGAGGAAAAATACGAGAAGTATAATCATCCGTCCTTCATTGAACTCGATCCCATAAGCATCCCTCACTTATTTTCCCAAAAACAGGATATCGAAATAATGGGTTTCCTGTCTGCTACTTTGGCCTGGGGACAAAGGGCAACCATTATTAACAAATGTAAGGAACTCATAAAACTTATGGATGGCGCTCCTTATGATTTTATTTTGAATCATGAGGAAAACGACTTGAAGCGCCTTTTAGATTTTAAACACCGAACGTTCAATTCTACGGATATGCTTTATTTTATTCATTTTTTTAAGACTTATTATAAGATATATCATTCATTAGAGGATGCATTTTTAATAGAGGCAAACCAAAATACAGCAACCATTGAGCAAGGGTTAAATAATTTTCAAAAGGCA
The DNA here is from genome assembly GCA_035628645.1 of Cytophagales bacterium. Lineage (GTDB taxonomy): Bacteria > Bacteroidota > Bacteroidia > Cytophagales > Cyclobacteriaceae > DASPJL01. The sequence continues at coordinate 19,691 of DASPJL010000091.1, forward strand.
TTTATCGGTTTACCCGAATTTCCCAACCGGACCAGAAAGCACATTTCTTCTCCTGATTCAAAATCTGCCTGTAAACGACTGAACATGTTTCTCCGGTGGATGGTCAGAAGTGATGACAAAGGCGTTGATTTTGGGATATGGAAGAAATTAAAACCCTCCCAACTTATCTGTCCGTGCGATGTGCATGTGGACAGAATAGCCAGGAGGCTAGGATTAATAAAAAGAAAACAAACAGACTGGTTAACCGCCGTTGAACTCACCGAAAGGTTAAAAGAATTTGACCCTCATGACCCCGTAAA
>DASPJL010000092.1:0-35869 GCA_035628645.1 Cytophagales bacterium
ATTGTCGCCTTGTTTACCAATGCTTATTCCGTAAATATTACCAACTCATTTGAAAATTCGAAAGCCATTGTTATGGCCTACCAGGATAGTCCTAATTCGGAAGAATTGGCTGCCCAACTTATTTTTGGCGCTATTGGCTGTAATGGGAAAATGCCTGTTACCGCCAATGAAATCAACCCACTTAACACAGGATTGGAAATTGCGCACCTGAATAGGTTAAGGTATTCAATTCCGGAGGAAGTAGGTATGAGCTCCAAAAAACTTTTAGATATCGATTCTTTGGTTGCTTTTGCCATTGCAGAAAAAGCAATACCTGGTTGTCAAATTATAGCTGCAAAAGACGGAGATATAATTTTCAATAAATCATATGGTTATCATACTTATGATAAAAAGGTTCAGGTTCTGAATTCTGATGTTTATGACCTGGCCTCAGTTACAAAAATTATAGCTTCCTTGCCAGCTTTAATGAAATTGAACGGAGAAGGAAAATTTTCGATTGATGGTAAATTAGGTGATTATGTTCCTGAATTAAAATCTTCCAATAAAGCGGATCTTACTTTCAGGGAAATTTTAACGCATCAGGCAAGATTGAAATCATGGATCCCTTTCTGGCAAACCACTTTAAAGAAAAAGTATCGAAAAGAGGGCTTGTGGGGAGATGAGGACCGGAAATTTAAATGGGCAACTTTTAAGAGCGATTCTTCGAAACGATTTCCTTATAAAGTGGCTGATAATCTTTATCTCCACCGAAATTATTATAAAAAACTCTTCAAGCAAATAAAAAAATCGCCTTTAAATGAAAAGCCGGGGTATGTGTACTCTGATTTGTCTTTTTATCTGTACCCAAAAATTGTAGAAAGAATTACCGGAAAGAAGTTTGAAGATTATTTGAAAGAAACGTTTTACCGACCAATGGGCGCTAATTCGTTGACTTTTAACCCCTATTTGTCGGTAGATTTGGAAAGCATAGTGCCGACCGAACGTGATTCATTATTTCGAAAAGTGCTGATACAAGGCCGCGTTCATGATGAGGGCGCTGCTATGCTGAATGGGCTTTCAGGGCATGCGGGATTGTTTGGGAATGCCAACGATGTTGCGAAAATGATGCAGATGTATTTAAATAAAGGTGAATATGGGGATAAGGAGTTTATAAAAGAATCTGTAATTGATGAATTTACCCGTTGTCAGTATTGTCCTGTAAACAGAAGGGGTTTAGGATTCGATCGCCCAATGGATCCTCCGTCTGCGAATGGCAACGCTGCAATAAGTGCAAGTTCAATCAGTTTTGGCCATACAGGCTTTACAGGTATTTTTACCTGGGTAGATCCAAAATATAACCTTGTTTATGTTTTCTTGTCCAACAGGGTTTATCCAACCAGAGCCAACACGCTTCTTTACAAATTGAATACCCGTACTGATATTCAACAGGTTTTATACGATTCGATGAAGCCGCTTTAAAGAATTCAAAAATTTTCCGTTTACTTATTCTTATAAATAAAAAAAGAGGCGCTGATGCCTCTTTTTTTATACATGTGTTTTTAACCTTATTATAAACCAAGAAGTATTTTTTCTTCATGTTGACTGAGATCAAGTCCTACTTTTTCTTCTTCTTCATGAACTCTTAATGGTGAAATGATATTTGTAATGATCAGTAATATATAGGAGCCTCCGAAAGAAAAGACCACTACGGCAAGAAGCGCAACCAAATGAGCAAAGAAGAGAGTAGTTTCTCCATAAGCAAGTCCATTTCCTGTTGTGTTTGCTGCATTTACGGCAACATTTGCGAAAATACCTGTTAATAACATCCCTGACATTCCCCCAACGCCATGACAAGGGAATACATCTAAAGTGTCGTCTATGCTTGTTCTTGCTCTCCAGCTTACTACAAGGTTGCTGATTAAGCTTGCGATGGTTCCAATAAATATGGCTACCGGAATGGTTACAAAGCCTGCGGCCGGAGTAATTGCTACCAATCCGACAACAACACCTATACAAAATCCAAGGGCAGAAGGTTTTTTGCCTTTTGCGGCTTCAAAGAACATCCATGCTAAACCGGCAGAAGCCGCAGCAGTATTTGTAGTTGCAAAAGCAGATACAGCTAAAGAACCAGCTCCGTAAGCCGATCCTGCATTGAATCCAAACCAGCCAAACCATAATAAGGCGGTGCCTAACAATACATAAGGAATATTGGCAGGCGTAGTAACCAATTCGGATTTTCTTTTTCCTAAGTATAAAGCTGCTGCAAGCGCTGCGCAACCTGCCGAAATATGAACTACGGTTCCACCGGCAAAATCCAGTACGCCCAATTTAAACAACCAGCCTTCAGGATGCCATGACCAATGTGCAAGCGGAGCATAAATGAACATGCTGAATAAACATGCAAAAAGGATATAAGAAGTAAATCGGATTCTTTCTGAAAATGAACCTGTAATTAAGGCTGGAGTGATCACTGCGAATTTTAATTGGAAGAATGCAAATAATAACAGGGGAATGGTTGGCGCTAAAGCCCATGGTTTGCCATCCAATACATTATTAAACATAAAGAAAGTAGCAGGATTTCCTATTAATCCTCCAACAGAATCACCAAATGCTAAGCTAAAACCTACAACAATCCATAAAACGCTGATTACGCCCATACAAATGAAACTTTGAAGCATGGTGGAAATGACATTCTTAGGACTTACCATTCCTCCATAAAATAGTGCCAGGCCAGGTGTCATAATAAGTACCAATGCAGAAGCGGTTAACATCCAGGCGATATCTCCTGTAACTAGTCCATCTGTAATTATTGGTCCAGGGACTGAGGAGTAAGTTACTGCCAGTATACTTAGTATAATAAGTACAACAAACGGCACGATAGATAATTTTTGTTTCATTTTTATAGACGTTTTAAGAGTTTAAAATCTAAATATTAATCCAAAATTAATTTAAAAATTTTAAAAAACAAGTTATGTTATGACTATATTTTTTAAAAAAAATGTGTTTTTGTAAAATATTGGTTTAAAATATAGGCTAGATTGTATAAATTATAATAAATGTATATTACTATGTTATTTAATGCATGTAGTAATTATATTGGTTGTTTATTTCAAACTGTAGTTTAAAACATAACCATATTTTGTTGTTTTTGTTTTTTTGGCACTGAATGTTACTGAAAAATCGTTTTCTCGTATAATTGGGAAAAAATATTATGGCAATTGCATTTGACACCCTTAGGGTAGGTAAGAAATATATGATTAAAAATTATGGTGAGACTAACAGGGTTGAAGTCGTAGAGAGAACGTCGGAAGGTGATTTTGTAGTAAAGGACCTTTTAACACTTGAAAAGTATAAAATCAGTGAAATTATAAAATACGGCAGAAGTAAGGATTTTGATTTGCAGGAATTGATTTAGTGCTTTTTTATATAAACTATGTTTATAATTGAGGCTGTTTTTCTATTTTTTTTTAATTAATAACACTTTTTAGCCAGTTAATTGAGCTCGTCCTTTTTGTGTCAGGTAAGGAGTAAAGAATGCGGTAGCAATTTCGACATAAGTGCGAAGTTTTTCTTCCGGCGAACCTTCAAATAGAATTTCAGCTTCAGAAATCCAGAAATCTCCAATCAGGTAAAATTGTTTAATTATCTTTTCATAATTACCCTCAAACAAGCTGGCATTAAATAAGCTTTCGGAAATTAACTTTTCAATAATAAAGGTGAACTGAGCTTCCCGTTTTTGATATAAACTTCTGAAGTGTGTTTTAATTTCAGGGATGTCTCTCATTATTTTAACTATTTCTATTAAAAAGAATTTATATTTTAACTGAATACCAAAAGTGATTTCTGCCATTTGAATTAACAGTGAAATGGAAACAACATTTAATTGTACTTTGCTTATCTCATTATCCAGCTCCTGCACCAATTCCTCATAGAGCTTTTTTATAATTTCTTCCTTTTTGGGATAATGGTAGCATAAATTTCCGTGGCTTATCTTCATTTCAGCGGCAATATGACGCGTGGTGATTTGGTCAGTACCTCTTTCGTTAAACAGTTTTAAAGCTGTTTCCAATATTTTTTCTTTAGTAGTCATCTTAAATTAAAAGTTATAATTAGGACATTTGTTCTAAAATTAAACTTTAGTACATTTGTCCTAAACTTAGTCAAATTAAGATGAAAATAACAATAATAGGTGGAGGAATAGGAGGGTTGTGTACCGCAATTAGTCTTCAGAAAGCTGGTTTTGATGTTAAAGTTTATGAAGGCGTTGAAAATATAAAACCTCTTGGAGCAGGGTTGGCTTTGAGCGCCAATGCGATAAAAGCTTTACAATACATTGGCATTGCGGAGGATATTGTTAAGGAAGGTAAAGTGTTAAAAAAGCTTTCTATTCTAGATGAAAAGGGCGCTATCATTTCTTTCAGAAATACTGAAACGTTGAGTAACACTTTTGGCCTGGATAATTTTACCATTCATAGAGCCGACTTGCATAGAATTTTAATGCGCAGTCTTAAGCCAGGGACATTAATTACAAATTATAAGTTAAAGAAGCTGGAGGAAGTGGAAAATATGGTAGAGATTGAGTTTGAAAATGGAGAAGTTGTAAATACGGAATGTTTAATAGCTGCTGATGGAATTCACTCTTTGGTTCGGAGGCACTATTTGCCTGGATCTTCTCCCAGGTATGCCGGTTACACTTGCTGGCGGGCAGTAATAGATAAGGCGCCTGACCATTTTGACTGGGAAAGCTTTTCGGAAACATGGGGGAATAAGGGAAGGTTTGGCATAGTTCCATTAAAGAACAATAGAATTTATTGGTTTGCTTGTATTAATGCCCCCTATAAAGATCCTTTTAAATTGAGGTTTGGCGTGAAGGATCTGTTGGAAATTTTTAAAGAGTATCATTTCCCCGTTTCTCAGCTAATTGAATTAACGAAAGATGCAGATTTATTTCATAATGATATTATGGATATTAAACCCATTAATCAATTTGCATTCAATAATGTGCTTCTGGTTGGTGATGCTGCTCATGCTACCACCCCTAATATGGGGCAAGGTGCTTGTCAGGCTATTGAAGATGCTCTTTTTGTTGCCAATTGCCTTAAAAAGTATCAAACGCCTGCTTTGGCTTTTAAAAAGTTTGAGAAGTTAAGAATAAAACGAACAACCGAAATAGTAAATACCTCCAGGATATTAGGCAGAGTGGCACAGTGGGATAATAAAATTATGAGCGCCACCAGGAATTTTCTTTTTAAGCTAATTCCTGAAAGCGTCAATAAAAGACAGCTTGAATTTCTATATAACGTAGATTTTGAAAATGTTTAAGAATTTGGATCAACTGAAAATTTAGGGGGAAGGTAAAACCGGAAGAATTGATATGAAAACAACCTAATGCCTCCAACGCTTCCTTTCGAAAACGGCAAATTTGTATTATTCTAATTTTTATACCACTTTTCTAGCATCTTGTTCCTTCGCTATAGGTTCGCTGTAGGTCCAGTGTAGATATAATTGGTATTATTTTTAGGTGGTAATTTTTTTTCAGTCAATGTTTAAGTTGACAAATGGATTCGAGCTGATCCAAGAACTCTTCAGATTAGAAAGTAGGGAAACAAAAAAGGCAGCTTTTGCTGCCTTCTGTTTATTTATTCTTTAAAATATTTTATTTTTTTACTTTCTCTTGAACGATTACATCTTCAACGTCGCAGAAAATCCTGCCGCAATGTTCGCAAACAATAATTTTTTTCTTGTCGCGGATATCTGCTTGTCTTTGAGGAGGAACTATATTAAAACATCCACCGCAAGCACCTCTTTTTACACTAACTACAGCCAATCCATTGGTATAGTTGGATTTAAGTTTTGTGTAAGATCTTAATAAGCGTTCTTCAATTTGTTTGCTTTGTTTCTCACGATCTTGCATTAACTTATTTTCTTCATCCTCACTTTCATCAATTATAAGCTGAAGCTCACTTTTTTTACTGTCAAGGTCTTTTCTTCTTTCTACAAGGATTTGTTCTGTAGCTGCTACCTCATCTTTCTTTTTATCTATCTTGAAGTGAATTTCTTTGATCCTTTTTTCGCTCACCTGGATCTCTAATTGCTGAAGTTCTATTTCTTTGGATATTGCATCATATTCCCTGTTATTTCTAACATTCATTTGTTGCTCCTGGTATTTTTTGATAAGCTTTTCTGCCTCTTTTATACCATTTTTATTGTTTATGATGTCTTCTTCGAATTGAGCTAGTTCTGAAGAGAATTTATTTATACGTGTTTCGTATCCGGCGATTTCATCTTCGAGGTCCCTGACTTCCTCAGGCAGATCTCCTCTTATTTGTCTTATTTCCCCTAACTTTGAGTCTATTATTTGAAGCTTCATTAAGGCTTCTAATTTTTGTGCGGTAGTACTTTCCATCTATTAATAAAAGTATTGAACAGGATTGGTATTTGTATTTGATAAAAGAGTGGCAATATTACTAAATTTTTTATTTAAAATATCAAAAATCAAATCTTTAGTGAATACTTCGCTCTCATAATGTCCTACGTCTGCAATTATGATTTTGGTTTCGGAATCGAAAAATTCATGATATTTGAAATCTGCCGTAATAAATACATCCGCCTTTTCCCTTATGGCTTTATTCAGCAGGAAACTGCCTGCTCCTCCACATACGGCAACTTTGCTGATTTCTCTTCCTAAAAAAGGGGTATGCCTGATACATTTTAAGTTCATTGATTGTTTGAGATAGTTGAAAAAATCTGGTTCACTCATTTTTTCAGCAAGTGTGCCTATTGCTCCGGAACCAACTTCTATATGCTCGTTCTGCAAAGTGTAAATATCATAGGCGGGAGTTTCATATGGATGGGAGGATAATAAGCTTTGGATAATTGTGCTCGATAAATGGGCAGGATAAATTACTTCTATCCGGTTTTCCCGTACAAATTCCATTTTACCTGATTCTCCGATAAAAGGATCCGCTTTTTGATTCGGTTTAAAAGTACCTGTTCCCTCGGAGATATAGCTGCAATCGGAGTAATTACCAATTTTTCCTGCACCTGCTTCAAATAAAGCATTCATCACTTTTTCCCGGTGTACTTCTGGTACAAATGTTACAAGTTTTTGAATCAATTGACTTTTGGTTTCCAGCACCTTCACGTTTTCAAGTTTCAGCTTTTCCGCAATTTTGAAGCTTACGCCGTTCGCGACATTATCAAGGTTGGTATGAATAGCATAAAGGGAGATTCCATTTTTAATTGCCTTTAAAATGGTCCTTTCGACATAGTTCTTGCCAATTATTTTTTTTAGTCCCTTAAAAATTATAGGGTGATGCGATATGATCAGATTGCAATTTCTTTGGATGGCTTCTTCCACTACTTGTTCAGTGCAGTCCAGGGATATAAGGATACCTTTTACCTCCTTTTCGCCACTGTCATACAATAGTCCTGAATTGTCGTAGCTTTCCTGATAAGCAAGTGGAGCTATGGATTCCAGATGATTCGTGATTTCTTTAATTGAGGCCTTCATGATGTGATAATATGAGTATGAGCGTTGGAAAGTTAGGAGGAAATGTTAAATGTTGAATTTTTAAAGAAGATTTTAGTCTAAGGCAAAGAATAATTTGTTTTCAACTACTTTTAGCGTCCTGTAAGACTGAATCGGTGAATTAATAAGAGAGAGTCACTTTAAAAAATAAGGAAAATAGAAATTTTTAATAGAATTTTACATCAAAACATTGAGTTTCCTCTTTTTCAAAAGTAAGTACTTTTAAAATGCTTGAAGTGAAGTAACTGACATTCATGAAAATAGTAATGATAAAGAAGGTTTCCTTCCAGCCTCCATCTTCCCACTTCCGTTCTAAACCCATTCCTAAATGATATTACTTTTGCAGATCTTGCTTTATCCTTTTGCAATTTTATATGGCCTTGCTACTTCTTTTAGAAATTACCTGTACCGTGCCGGGTATAAGAAATCCGCACATTTTGACACTGTAGTAATAAGTGTAGGAAATCTGACTGTCGGAGGCACAGGAAAAACCCCCCATGTGGAATATTTGATCAGGTTGCTAAAAGACCGTTTTAAGATTGCAACGCTTAGCAGGGGATACGGCAGGAAAACCAAAGGTTTTATTTGGGCTGATGATAGATCAACGGCTGAAACAATTGGAGATGAACCTATGCAGTTTTATTATAAGTTTAAAAATGAGGTAAAAGTGACTGTTGGTGAGAAAAGAATTTTGGCAATTCCTACCATTTTAAAAGAATCGGAAACAGAAGTGATTTTACTTGACGATGCCTATCAACACAGAAAAGTTGAAAGGAACCTGGATATCTTAATTTCTGATTACAATCATCCTTTTTACAACGATTTTATTCTTCCTGCCGGGAGGCTCAGGGAAAGCCGGCGAGGGGCAAAGAGGGCGGATATTGTTGTTATAAGTAAATGTCCACCCGAATTACAAATTGGTGAAAAACAGGAAATTAAACGATCAGTGGACCGCTATACAAAATCATCCGCACCTGTGTTTTTTACCTCCATTAAATACGGCGCTCCGGTTCCGGTTTATAATAAAATGGCATTTGAAGGGAAAATTTTAGCGGTAAGTGGAATCGCCCGTTCTGAACTTTTTGAAACTTATGTCAAGGGTAACTATAATTTTTTTAATCATCTTAAGTTTAAAGATCATCATCATTACACCCAGGATGACATTAACTCAGTGATCCAGGAGTTTAACAGAATAAAAGAACCTCAAAAATCAATATTGATTACTGAAAAAGATATGGTTAAATGGCAAGCATTCTCAATCAATAAAATACTTAAAGATTATCCCGTTTTTTATCTTCCGATTGAAGTGGAATTTCTGGAAGGAAAAGGAATGTTTGATCAGATGGTTTTTGATTCAATAACAAGGCAGGTAAAGGAGATTGGAAAGTGATTGTTTTTATTTTAAAAAGGTTATTTTTGCGCGTGATTTTTTCCAGGTACAGTCTTTTTGTGTGTTTCTTTGTATTCCTTGCTTCTGCGGGAAGGGCTCAGATTTTAAATGATTCAACCCAAAATATCTATGGGCCAAAGACAACCAGATATTTTTTGGAGAAAGATGTCTACAATTCCATTGACACACTTTATAGTCTTGATACTGTACTAAATGCATTTCATCGGTTTGAATTTCCGGCCAGGTATAATTATTTGTACCAGGATTTGGGAAATAAAGGATCGGCTATTCAACCTTTGTTTTATGACCCTCCTGCAAATATTGGTTTCAGGTCTGGTTTTGATGCTTATGACTTGTATTATAAGGATGTGCTGGATATTAAATTTTATGATACAAAATCTCCCTACAGTAAATTTCATTATGTGCAGGGCGGAAGAGGCATTTCATTTTTAGAAACAGAGCTTAGCCGTAACGTTTCGCCCAACTGGAACCTTGGAATTTCATTCAACAGATTAAGCGCCAATTCGCAAATTCAATTTAGCCCCCGACCGGAAAATCCAGAGGTAGATCATTATAGTTACTCTGCTTATACAGCCTTTAAAACTAAGGACAAAAAGTATTTTATTGATGCTTATTTCAGAAGAATGAAACATGAAGTGCATGAAACAGGTGGCGTGCAGCTTTTAGATACTTTTATCAGAGATGAAAATTCGCAGCTTAATCTTCAGATGTTCTTCCAGGATTATGCAGACCACAATAAGGAGTTGGAAAACGCAGTCAGTGGCGATTTGAGGATTAATTATCATTTGTATCACCAGTTTAACTTCTCAAGTTTATTAGGCGTCTACCATTTATTTGACTTTGAAAGACAAAGAATAACTTATGAAGATATATCTGCTCCATACAGCACTGATTTTTACGGCGCTTATTTAATAGATAAGACAAAAACGCCAAAGGAGACTACCTTTATTAAAACCTTCAGGAATGATATAGGACTAAAAGGTGAGCTTGACGAATTTAAATACCGGTTATATTATCGCAGAAGGAATTTCTATGTCGACAAAATGTATCTCCCTGATCTGGACTGGCAAAAGGAGGACATTGTGGGCGGAGAATTATCGGTCAGATTTAGTGAAAGGGCCGTGCTGCATTTGAATGGAGAAGTGTTGGGAAACAGTACTTTACAAGATCAATCCAATGATTATAAAGTTAATTTTTCTTTTGAAAACAGGTTCATTAAAGCAAACTGGACAAGAGGCTTGTATTCACCAAGTTACTTACAGAAAAATTACTTTGGTAACCATCATTCATGGGATAATTCTGATTTTAGCCCAACGCTTTCCGACGATATTTCATTTTCAGCCTCCCTGCCTTTAGGGATACTTAAAGTTAGTCCTAAAATAAAAGCTTCCAGGGTGGGCAATTACATGTTATTTATTCAGAAGGATAGTGTAGTTCAACCAGCACAGCTTGAAAAATCATTGCTTATCCTGTCTCCTGGATTGGACTTTCATTTAAAATTGGGACACTTCAATTTGAGGAATAGCTTTACTTATAACCTGGTTAAAGGCGACAGTTTTAATCTACCCAAAATTTCTGAAAACCTTTTGTTGTATTATGAAAGAACTGTTACAAAAAAAGCCCATAATCTTCAGGTTGGGTTTGATGTAAAATGGATGGATGGATATAAGGCAGATGCTTATATGCCTTCCATACAACAGTTTTATTACCAGAATAACTTTACCATGAATCCTTATTTTCTTGTGGATGTGTTTGCTGCAATGAAAATCAACAGAACCAGGGTTTTTATAAAAGTAAGCAACCTTACCAGAAACCATACCGGCGACAATCAGTCCGGTTATTTGGTACGCCCGTTTTATTATGGATTCGTAAGAGCAATGGATGTGGGAGTAAGTTGGATGTTTTTTGATTGAGAGAATATCCGTGATTGATGCTTTGCCTAAATTTGTCGTTCCAATTCATTAAAATATGCTAAACCTGAAACTTCCCACAGATCCCCGCTGGGTAGATGCAGCGCTGGATAATATCGAGCAAATCCTTGTGGATCATGCGTATTGCGAGCAAAAAGCAGCTTCGTCCTGTATTTCATTAATTGTGCAGTTTCCCGAAAAAGAAAAACTGGTGGAAATGTTGACTCCGGTAGTAGCAGAAGAATGGGATCATTTTGAACGTGTACTTGCCGAATTAAAAGCGCGGGGCTTCAAATTAGGTAGGCAAAGGGTGGATGAATATGTAATCCAATTGGTGAAGAATGAACGAAAAGGAGGAGCAATCGAGCGGCAATTAATGGATAAATTGTTGATAAATGCATTAATTGAAGCGAGAAGTTGCGAAAGGTTTAAGCTTCTTTCCAAAAGCATAAAAGACCAGCGACTGAGCGAATTTTATCATGAACTGATGATCTCTGAAGCCGGACATTACCGTAATTTCCTGGATCTGGCAAAAGAATATATGCCCGAAGATGTGGTGGAAGCGAGATGGAAGGAGTTGCTAATTATAGAAGCCGAAATAATCAGAAACCTGGAAATCAGGTCAGATAGAATGCACTAGATTTAACGACGAATAAATTTGTCTAGCAAACTTTTGAAGGGTTTTAAACCCTCCAAAAGTTAAGCTTATTTTAAATACATAGGCACATCATCAAATCAACCAATTCCTTTTACTCCCTGTACCTGCATCCTGGGTCCTTCTCCCCAACCCAGTTTTTTTCATATTCCAACACTTTACAATCGGTCTTCTTTAGAAGCGTATTATCAAAAGTTTGGTAAAAATCATCCTCCATTTTAGCTGTCCTCACGAAACAACGAAGTCCTTTATATTTCCCTGAAACCACTTCAATGAATTTTGCCATAAATGTATTTTTCTGACTCCTTAACTTATTACGATTTATATCCGGTAATATGTTAAAAATGAGCACAAAAAATTAATGATTTAGGACTAAAAGAATATGTTTAGGCCTACTACAGCCATTTTCTACGGATAAAAACTTAAAAAATAGTAATATTACCTATTGTATCAATAGAGAAAATTATTATGGTGTTAAATGTTTCAGAAAATTCTTCTCGTCAGGCCCTTAAAAATTATGCAAAATTTGTGCTTGATAGTCATTTGGACAATGCCACCTCAGAAAATATCATTTCAGCCCGCAAATTGAATCTCCCATTATTGAAGGTATTAGCTCATTTATCTGAGGAGCAATTGTTTGAGGTATCTAAGGAGGGTTTAAAGAATTTTATAGAATCCATTAGTTTAGGGACAGCAATTGAAACAACCCATAGCTCCATCCAAAATTGGAAATTAAATCAATTACCTAATGTAGGGAAAACCGAAATATCAGGCACTGATTTGATTTTTATATACAGCATCAGGAAAAGATCTCTTATTAAACTGCTCCCTTTTTACACAAAGGATGGGAATTTAATTTTAGATCTTGTTAATGAACTGGAAGAACTATTTGCAGAAATGGAAGTGTTGGCAGTAGAGGCATTTGTAGATATTAAACAAGAGGAAATCCAACAGCAAAAAGATTTTTCGGATTCCATTACCGAAAATAGCATCGATAGTATTCTGGCTTTCGACACCGAATTAAGGTGTACGGCATGGAATAAGAAAATGGAGGAAACCAATAAATTGAAGAAGGAACAAGTAATTGGCAAAAGGCTTCTTGATTTGTTCCCGAATTATCGGGAGACTGAAGATGCAAAGGCAATGCAAAGAGTGCTGAGGGGAGAAAAAGTTTTTTTTGCTGAAAGGCCCTATATGGGCAGGAAAGGCTTTTATGAAGTGACTATGATTCCACTGTATGGCATAAATAAGGAGGTGATCGGGGGAATAACATTTATACATGACATCACCGAATCAAAGGAGATTGAAGATAAATTAAAGATCTACCAGAGAGAACTGGTAGAAACAAATGAGGAGCTGACTGCCACTAACGAAGAATTGAGGGAAAGTCAGGAGGAACTGATGGCTGCTAATGAAGAGTTAAGAGAAGGCCAGGAAGAGTTACTCGTGTTAAATGAAGAATTAACAGAAAGTATAAAAACCACAAATAAAGTTCAAAAAACGCTTTTAGCTACACAAAAAAGTCTGATGGAGGCCCAGGCCATTGCTCATCTTGGAAGCTGGGAGTGGGACGTTGTAAAAAATGAAGTAACCTGGACCAATGAAATGTTTAAAATATTTGGATACGAGCCGGGAGAGATAGCAATAGATTTTGAAACTTATCTAAACCATATCCACAAATCTGATAAGGAAATGGTAAAAAGAACTGTTTTCAATACTTACCAAACTCAGCAGCCATATACTTTTGAAAACAGAATTGTCCAGAAAAACGGGAATATAAGATGGTTGAGCGCTAAAGGGCGCATAACGGAAGTAGCCAATGGCAAAGTACTGAGAATGGGCGGAATAGCCTATGATATTACCGATCAGAAAAACGCCGAAGAAGCGCTTGGCAAGTCAAGAGACTATTACCTGACTATTTTAAACGACTTCCCGACTTTAATATGGAAATGCGGAACCGATACCAAATTCGATTATTTTAATAAAACCTGGCTCGAGTATACAGGTAGAACGCTGGAGCAGGAGGTTGGCGATGGATATACCAAAAGCATCCATCCCGATGACCTGGAAGCATCTTCAAAGATATTTATGGAAAGCTTTTCCGCTCATAAATCGTTTGTGCTGATTTATCGGCTTAGAAGATTTGACGGAAAATACCGATGGTTCAGGGTTTTTGGTAAACCTATATATGATTTGAATGGTACATTTTCCGGATTTATAGGCACTTGTTACGATACCCAGGATAAGAAAGAAAAAGAGATTGAACTGAACCGGGCTTATCTGGATCTAAAAGAAGCCAATGAGGAATTGGTAAGGACAGAAGAATTGCTAAAGGAAATGAACAATGAACTCGAAGATAGGGTCAGAAGAAGAACAAGTGAACTTGAAGAAAAAAATACCGCTTTGGTGAAAATTAATGATGACCTGGATAATTTCGTTTACACAGCTTCACACGATTTGAAAGCGCCTATTGCAAATCTGGAACTGCTGATTGCAAATCTTCGGAAAAAGTTAGAAGATAAATTAGATGATTCCTTGATCAAAATTTTTAATATGATCGGAACCTCTATTACAAAGTTTAATAAAACCATAAAGGACCTGACAGAAATCACACAGGTTCAAAAGGATATTTCAGAAGATTTTGAGCCTGTAAATTTGAAAGAGGTGCTGGAGGATGTAAAAGGAGATGTTGCCAAGATGATCATAGAATCGGGGGTAGTAATTACAGAGGACTTTGAGGTGCCAGCCATTATCTATGCAAAAAAGAACCTGAGAAGTATTTTTTATAACTTCCTTTCCAATGCTATTAAATACAGGTCCTCAGAAAGAAAAGCCACTGTTCATTTTTCCACAAAAGATGAAGGCGAGTATACATTGCTTACCGTAAAGGACAATGGGTTGGGAATTCCACCGGAGCACAGGGAAAAAATGTTTACTATGTTTAAAAGATTTCATTCTCATGTAGAAGGTACAGGGATCGGGTTGTATATTGTAAAGCGGATAATAGAGAACAACGGAGGAAGAATTAAAGTGGAAAGTAAAGTAAATGAGGGTACCTCCTTTATTGTTTTATTTAAAAACAGGTCCGTTTATTAATGAGCAAAAAGTTAAGAAATATTATTCTCGTTGATGACGATGATATCACAAATTATTTGCACAAAGAGTTATTTGAAGATCTGAATATAGCTGAAAAGATTATTGTTTTTTCGGACGGAGCGACGGCTTTTAATTTAATAAAGGAAGAGCTTGATAATCAGGAATATAATATCTCAAAGCAACCGCCTGATATTATATTTCTCGACCTAAATATGCCTGCTATGGATGGCTTTGAATTTTTAGAAAAACTTTCAGCTACTCCAGGCAAGGAAAATCTGATAATAGTTGTACTTACTACCTCGTCCAACCGGAAAGATATTGAGCGGGCGAGAAAGTTTAATGTCGCGGAATATATTAATAAACCTATTTCTGAGAAAAAAATTGAGGACCTGCTGAAAAAGGTGCTTGGTTAACGAGGTTTTAAAGGTTGAGCACTATTAGCAATTGCATTAATGACACAAACAGAAATCAATCAGATTGCCTTTAAAATTGTTGGCGCTGCTATAGAAGTTCATAAACATTTAGGTCCAGGATTACTTGAATCAGGTTACCGTGCATGGATGATGGAAGAATTAATAGCACGGGGTATGACGTGAAATCTCAACTGCATGTGCCTCTGCGATATAAAGGCAAAGCATTAGCCGGTCAGTTGATCTCGATTTGTTGGAGGAAGTGGTTATTGTAGAATTGAAAGGGATTGATCAGTTTTTTTATAAAATATTGCTTTTTATAAAATTTACTTGCCAAAATCTTAAAGAATGATAATATTCAACGGCTTAAATTTATTTAGATGCTAATAGGCGTAGTTAAAGAAGTTCGTTCAGGGGAGAATAGAGTGGCTCTTACCCCTGATGTTGTTAAACAATTAAAAAAAGCAGGATTTGATGTTGTAATGGAGTCAGGCGCCGGAATGGCTTCTGGGTTTTCTGACATTTCCTATCAAGAGTCAGGCGCTACCATTGATAATAAAAATGGAATTTTGACCTCCACGGATGTTTTGTTAAAAGTAAACACTCCAATTCATGAAGAGGTGAACGGTTTAAAAGAAGGTGCTGTAATCATTTCTTTTCTTTATGCATATACCCAACCTTCTCTCATTGATGCGCTTGTTGCCAGAAAGATCAGCGCCTTTGCCATGGATGCGGTACCCAGAATTTCAAGGGCCCAGAAAATGGACGCCCTAAGCTCTCAAAGTAACCTTGCTGGATACAAAGCTGTCCTCTTGGGTGCAAATGCTTTGAAAAAAATCTTTCCACTCATGATGACTGCAGCCGGAACCATCACCCCTGCAAAAGTGCTGATTTTCGGGGCAGGAGTGGCTGGACTTCAGGCCATAGCAACCGCTAAAAGACTGGGCGCCGTAGTGGAGGTTACCGATGTAAGACCAGAAACAAAAGAACAGGTGGAATCATTGGGGGGTAGGTTTATTGAGGTAAAAACTGACGAACAGGTGAAAACTGCCGGAGGATATGCCCGAGAAGTATCCACAGAATATTTACAAAAACAGCAGGAATTGGTGAAGAAACATGTGGCAGATGCTGACATTGTCATTACTACTGCATTGGTTATGGGGAAAAAAGCGCCTATTCTGGTGACCGAGGAAATGATCAAAAGTATGAAGCCTGGATCGGTGGTAGTAGATATGGCCGTCGAATCAGGAGGTAATTGTGCTTTAAGTAAACAAAACGAAACTGTAATAGCACACGAAGTGACCATAATAGGCGAAGGAAATTTGCCCTCGCTTTTATCTGTAAACGCCAGTGAGTTATATGCCCGCAATATCTCAACCCTACTTTTTCATCTGGCTACCAAAGATGGACTTAAATGGGAGATGGAGGAAGAAATAACCAAAGGAAGCCTGATTACCCACAAAGGAGAATTGGTGCATAGTTTAACCATAGAACTTATTAAATGACGAGTACAAATGGCAAATGACGAATAAGTGAAGCTATGAACAATAATCAAGAAGGGAGAATCAAAGCAAAACTTCTTAAGTTTTATATCTTAATCTTATAATGTCTTATGTCTCAAATCTTATAATCTTAAATCAGAAAAATAAAAAATATGGATGTACAAACCCTTCTTGTTCTTTTGTATGTGTTGGTTCTGGCAAGTTTTGTCGGATTTGAACTGATAGCCAAAGTGCCGCCTACATTACATACTCCTTTAATGTCTGGCTCCAATGCCATATCCGGAATTACCATGGTTGGCGCAATCCTGGCCAGTGGCCCTTCTCCTTTTATGTACAATGCCAGTAAAGTTTTAGGACTGCTTGCCCTTGTGTTAGCTACCATAAATGTGGTAGGAGGCTATGCAGTTACAGACAGAATGTTGAAAATGTTTAAAAAGAAAAAATAGTGGATAAAAATATAATCATTCAGCTAAGCTACCTGGTAGCATCAATTCTTTTTATTTTAGGTATAAAAATGTTGGGAAAACCTGCCACGGCCCGAAGAGGAAATACCTACTCTGCTGTGGCCATGTTTATTGCCGTAATGGCTACCCTACTTATTCAAGGTGTTCTAAGTTATACGGAAATTTTTGTTGCCATTTTAATCGGTTCTGCCATTGGCTACTACTATGCTGCAAAAGTAGAAATGACCCAGATGCCGGAAATGGTAGCCCTTTTTAATGGATTTGGAGGAGCAGCATCTGTCCTGGTAGCAGGGTCTGAATATTGGAGGATTTCCAATGAAGCACATTTACAACTTAATATTGTTGATGGCATCACTATTGTTTTAAGTATAATAATCGGCGCTATAACCTTTACAGGTTCTGTGGTTGCCTGGGCTAAACTTAATGGTACCATAAGCGGAAAAGCGATCGTTTATAGCGGCCAGCATATTATAAACCTTTTGCTTTTTGCAATTGCCGTTGTCGCATCAGTGCTTCAGATTATTTATCCTGATAATGACCTTTATTTTTTTATCATAATTGCTATAGCGCTTGTACTTGGCATTCTAGTGGTAATACCGATCGGAGGAGCGGATATGCCTGTGGTAGTTTCACTGTTGAATTCCTATTCGGGCATTGCTGCTTGTTTCACAGGTTTTGTACTAAATAACCAGGTGTTGATCATTGCCGGGGCATTGGTGGGTACCTCAGGTATTATCCTCACACAGATTATGTGCAAGGCCATGAACAGGTCGTTGATCAATGTGCTATTGGGTGGTTTCGGACAGACGTCTTCTTCCGCTCCCACGACCGGGAAGTCAGATATCCAAGTCAAGGAAGTTGGAGTAGAGGAAGCAGCAATTATATTTGACTCTGCCTCTTCAGTAATAATTGTTCCGGGCTATGGAATGGCCGTAGCTCAGGCTCAACATGCCGTTAGGGAATTTGCAGACCTGCTGGAAAAAAAGGGAATTAATGTACGTTTTGCTATCCATCCAGTGGCAGGTAGAATGCCAGGACATATGAATGTATTGTTGGCCGAAGCAAATATCTCTTATGATAAACTCATTGAAATGGACATGATCAACAATGATTTCGCGAATACGGATGTGTGCTTAATCATCGGTGCAAATGACGTGGTAAATCCTGCTGCCAGAAATGATGCCTCAAGTCCTATTTATGGGATGCCTATATTAAATGCAGATAAATCAAGAACGGTAATTGTGCTGAAAAGGGGAATGTCGGCAGGATATGCAGGAGTAGAAAATGAGTTATTCGGTTATGATAACTGTCTTATGCTTTTTGGCGACGCAAAATCTTCTGTTGAAAAGCTGGTTTCGGAGATTAAGGAGTTGTAGGAGTAAAGTGGGAAGTTGGAAGATCGAATGGAAAATCCAATCTGTCATGCCAACCCTCCAAGGGTTTAAAACCCTTGGAGGGTTATTATTTAATTCAGATTTCCCTTAGAAACTTTTTTTACCTCCCCTTCAAGGTTATTGTTCTTCATTTGATTTACAAAAAGTGTTTGAGTTGGATAGGCAAACTGAATCTTAGCCTTTTCAAATTCTTCAAAAATATACAAGTTAATGTTCTGTTGAATGTCCATATAAACATTAAAATCTGAACTTAACACATAATAAACCACTTCATAGTTTATGCTGAAATCCCCGTATGCTGCCAAATGTGCCCTGTCAAATTGTATCTTTTCCTGATTTTCAACTGCGGTTCTTAGAATGTGAGGAATCATTTTTAAATTTTCCATCGAAGTCTGATACTCTACTCCGATTTTGAAAACGACCCTTCGTCTTTCCATTCTCTTGTAATTATGGATCCTGGAGTTGGTCAGGTCACTGTTAGAAAATATTAATTGTTCCCCGGACAAACTTTTTACCCTGGTGGTTTTTATTCCTATGTAGTCCACAACTCCCATTTTGTCATCAATAATTATAAAATCGCCAACTTCAAATGGTTTATCAAAGAAAATAACAAAATAATTAAATAAGTCACCAAGAATGTTTTGAGCAGCAAGGGCAACAGCTATACCTCCGATTCCTAATCCTGTCACCACTGCTGTGACATCATAACCCATATTGTCAAATAGGAAAACAAGCCCTATGATCCAGATTACAATGTTGATTATAATCATTAAACCGCCTATCTGCTTCACCTTTTCCTCACCTCGTTCCTGTTTTCTTACATTATTTTGAAGCAGTAAAAGAATTACGCTAGAAATAAACCGTAAAACAAAAAATGTGACTATTACTGTAATCGCAACACCTAAAATTTTGGATACCCTTTCAGTGAGCGTCAGATAATGGATGCCTACGTAAATGACAATAAAATAAAGCGCAGGAAGGATAAATTTTTCAAGTACATTAACTATGAAATCATCAAACTGTGTCTGTGACCGGCTGGTCCATTTTTTTATTTTTTGCAGGAAAATGCTTTTGAAAATTCTTACAACGGTAAGACCAGCAAGGATGATTCCTAAGGCAATAAGATAATCTTGAACGGAATTGTTAAAATAGGTAGCGCTAAGTGATTCTTGCATTTTTTTCTATAGCTTTTAAATGGTGTTTTTTTAATATTTAAATTGAGTTTTCCTTTTGTTTACGGTATTGCAGGCCTATCGTTCCCGAAGTGCCATTGGCTTCAATATTAAGACAATTATCTTTTTATTGAATGAAAAAAAGGAATTCTCCGTTGCATTCTTCATGAAAACGGATACTTGGAGTAGGTTTATGAGAATAATAAAAAGGAGAAAACAGCCATTATAATGACATTGTAGATTGCAAAGTCTCCCCCCTTCCTTCAAGGAGACAAGCTTAAACGATAGTTTAGAGCTTGCGAACGAAGTTCTTTTAGAGGGTGGTAAGTAGTTACAAAATTTATTAATCGTTATAACTTTTTTCTATTGAATTTAAGTTCTAGCTGGTTTAAGGACCTTTTACTTCCAACTTCGATCTTCCAACTTCCCACTTAAAAATACTTCCGTTAAATTAGCAGGTATAACCTAAAGCTTAATTGGCCCAATGCAAGAAAATTATGTATTAGAAGTTTGTATAGATTCCATTCATTCTGCTCTGGCTGCCCAGGAAGGAGGCGCCGCGAGGGTAGAGCTTTGCGATAATTTGTTTGATGGAGGCACAACCCCAAGTGCAGGATTAATTGAGGTTGTGCGGGAAAATATAAAAATCGGACTTCAGGTAATGATCAGGCCAAGAGGAGGCGACTTTCTTTATTCCGACCTGGAATTTGAAATCATGAAAAAGGATATAGAAATGGCAAAAAAGCTCAGGGCGGATGGCGTTGTTTTCGGGATTTTAAAAGCAGATGGTACAATAGATAAAAAGAGAACAGACGAACTTGTCCACCTGGCCCGGCCACTTAATGTAACCTTTCACCGGGCATTTGATATGACTTCCGATCCAATAAAAGCCATAGAAGATCTTATTGACTTAAATATTGACAGGTTGTTGACATCCGGTCTGGAAGCCACTGCTTATGAAGGTGCCGAGCTCATTTCAGAATTGGTCAGGAGGTCAGGCGACAAAATTATTATAATGCCGGGAAGCGGAATCGCCGACCGCAACATCAGTAAAATAAGAAAGATAACGGGTGCAAAAGAATTTCACGTATCGGGAAGGTCAGCGGTTGCCAGTAAGATGCAATATGTAAAAAGTAACGTATTTATGGGCGGCACCCTTCGACCCGATGAATTCAAAAATTCATTTACCGATGAAGGGAAAATAAAGAATATAAAAAGTAATCTAATAATGTAATAATTTGATAATGTGGTTATGTGATGATGAAAGAAATTTTGAATGTGTGAACACTATTCGTTATTTGTCATTCGTAACCCGTCATTTTTTATAACCTCAAACCTAATATGAAACAGGATCGACGTAAATTCTTAAAATATTCAGTATTGTCAGGAGTAGCTGCAAACATGTTCAGCCCAATCAGTCTTTTTGGAAACAACAGTCAGGAAGGGGCAAAACCAATAGTTCTGTCTACGTGGGATCACGGACTTGATGCCAATGCAGAAGCCTGGAAAATTTTATCAAAAGGAGGCAAAGCACTTGACGCCGTAGAGGCAGGAGTGAAGGTTACAGAGGCCGATCCTAAGGTAAGCAGCGTAGGTTATGGCGGTCGTCCTGATAGAGATGGAATTGTTACCCTCGATGCGTGTATCATGGATGATGCCGGAAATTGTGGCTCTGTGGCAGCCATACAAAATATAAAACATCCCATCTCCGTAGCCAGGCTGGTGATGGAAAAGACGCCTCATGTAATGCTTGTGGCAGAAGGCGCGCAACAGTTTGCTTTGGATAATGGATTTAAAAAGGAAAATTTACTTACTCCCGCGTCAGAGAAGGCCTGGAAAGAGTGGTTAAAAACCTCTAAGTACAAACCCATAATCAATATTGAAAACCACGATACTATTGGAATGGTTGCCCTGGATCAAAATGGAAATTTATCAGGCGCTTGTACAACCAGCGGATTAGCTTATAAAATGCATGGAAGGGTAGGGGATTCCCCTATTATAGGGGCAGGATTGTTTGTGGATAATGAAATAGGCGCCGCTTGTGCTACAGGCGTTGGTGAAGCGGTAATAAAAATTGTAGGAAGCCACCTGGTGGTAGAATTAATGAGACAAGGAAAGAGTCCTGAAGAAGCCTGTAGATTAGCCGTAGAAAGAATAATGAAAAAACAAAAAAATTATAAAGACATCCAGGTTGGATTTATTGCTTTGAGAAAAGATGGCGCTTATGGCTCCTATGCTTTGCAAAAAGGCTTCAACATGGCGGTAAATAACAATAGCGGAAACAAGATGGAGGATGTGAAATTTTTATTGAAAGGGTAAGAAAATCTGAAAAGGAAAGAACCTTAAAATTAACCTATGGAAAAACTAGCAATCATCACAGGCGCGGCAGGAGGTTTAGGAAAGTCCACTGTTGAAAAATTTCTTGAGAAAAAATATAAAGTTATTGCCACAATAAGGCCGGGGAAAAAACTAGGAATAGATAATCCGCTTCTTGAAGAAATTTCCCTCGATCTGTCAAAGGAAGTGGAGGTGGAAGCTTTTGTAAAAGAAGTTGTAAAGAAACATGATAAAATAGATGCTGCCATAATGCTGGTTGGGGGTTTTGCAATGGGTGATATTTCTTCGACCACCGGTCAGGACATTAAGGATATGTATGCTTTAAATTTTGAAACCGCCTACTTTTTAGCAAGACCTGTTTTTCAGCAGATGATCAGTCAGGAAAGCGGACGAATGGTTTTTATAGGATCGAAACCTGCTTTAAGCGCAAAAGACGGAAAGGGAACTTTAGCCTATGCATTAAGCAAATCATTGCTTATCAAATTGTCAGAACATTTGAATGAAGAAGGAAAAGGAAAAAATGTAGCTTCTTACATCATCGCCCCAAGTATTATTGACACACCTCAAAATCGAAAGGATATGCCCAACGCGGATTTATCAAAATGGGTGAAACCGCAAGCAATCGCTGAGATTATCGAATTTACATGTTCCGGATCTGGAAGCGAATTAAGAGATACCGTACTCAAAGTGTACGGCGGGTCCTGAAAATGAAAGGTTTGTTTCCCGTGAGATTGTTACCAACTTTTCACAAAAAATGACAAAGCTTTGAGACTTGGAGTAAATATTACTTTGCCAGTCCATTAGCCAAATTAAGGTGGGCGGGCAATTTTCTATATTTATCCCCTTGCAGAAGATTTGAACAGTGTCACCAGCGATAGTTAAGGTATTTTTTACTTTTATTTTTTTACTTTCTTTTCAGGCGTTTTCGCAGGAGAAAAGGCTAGTCCAGATAAAAGGCATTTTATCGGATTCCGAATCTGGTCATCCTCTATTTGGCGCTACTGTTTTTATAGATTCCCTGGCTAAGGGAGCGATCACAAAAGAGGATGGTTCTTATGAATTTACTATTCCTTCAGGCCACTATAAGTTTACCTATTCGTTTATTGGTTACGAAAGCCAGTCATTAACCCTCAAATTAATTTCTTCACAAACAAAAGACATTAAACTCTCGCCTTTGACTACTACAATTGAAGAGGTAGTGATTTCCGGCGAGGCGCCCGATGATAATGTAACAAATGCAGAGGTAGGACAAATTACCATAAAGAAAAAGGATATGGAGAATTTGCCTTACCTGCTCGGAGAAGTGGATCCAATGAGAATTATTCAGCTTATGCCGGGCATTCAAAATTCAGGCGAGGGAAATACCGGTTTTTATGTAAGAGGAGGTGCGGTAGATCAGAACCTAGTATTGCTGGACAATGCAGTGATTTACAATCCCAGTCACTTATTCGGCTTTTTTTCGGTTTTTAATGGCAGTGTAATTAATAGTGTAGATATCTATAAAGGGGGAATTCCTTCTTATTATGGAGGAAGGCTTTCTTCCATAACACACGTGAATACAAGAAAAGGAAGTTTGCAAGACCATAAAGTGGAGGGAGGCGTCGGTTTTGTTGCGGCTAATCTTACGGTAGAAGGTCCCATAAAAAAGAATAAAGGTTCATTTTTAATTTCCGGCAGAAGGACTTATGTGGATTTTTTTGCCGGGGCTTTAAAGGAAATGGAAATTCTGAAACAAGACATTAATTATTATTTCTACGATGTCAATATAAATCTGAATTACAGTATTTCTCCAAAGAACGAGTTGAGCTTAAAAACCTTTTCGGGAAACGATAATTTTACCTACAATACAAACAGCGATTTCTCTAACTCCATAGCCTGGGGCAATAAAGCAGCTTCATTAAACTGGAAGCACTTTTTTAATGAGGATATGCATCAGGAAGTAAGCTTGGTTTCTTCGTTATATGATATGGATTTTGGAGCAAAAATTAATACTTATTTTTTTAATATTTCTTCTAATATTTCCGATTACGGTCTCAATTATCAATTGAATGGAAGGAAAAAGAAACACAATTATACAGTAGGGTTTAATTATGTTTATCATATTTTAAAACCCAATAATCTCAATGCTTCAAGCGGAGATCAGGGCATGGCGTTTAATAACAGGTCACTGCTATTTGCAGATGAAGGCGCATTATTTATAAATGACAATGTAAAGCTTTCTGAGAAGATAGAATTTAATGCAGGATTAAGATTGTCCGCATACAGCCAAATGGGATCCTTTACAAGGTATATAGAAGATGAAAATCTTCAGATCCTGGATACGGTCAGTTATAAGAGAAACAAAAGGATTAAAAGCTATATGAATCTTGAGCCTCGATTTGCTTTCAGGTATAGTTTAAATGAAAAATCTTCACTTAAGCTTTCCTACGATAAGACCAATCAATACATGCATATGGCGCCACTGTCGTCGGTTTCTTTGCCGATGGACACCTGGGTTCCCAGTTCAGACAAGGTAAAGCCGCAAGCATCACAACAAGTTTCAGGAGGATATTTCAGGAATTTTATGGACAATGCCGTGGAAAGTTCCGTCATGCTCTATTATAAAAAAATGGAAAACCAGATAGAGTATAGAGATGGGGTAATCATTGGCTACAGCAAAGGGGTTAATTTTGACGACAATTTTGTTTTTGGCGAAGGGTTGTCGTACGGCATGGAGTTTATGTTAAAGAAAAATGAAGGGAAATTAACTGGTCAGATAGGTTACACTTTATCTAAAACCACACGAAAGTTTGGTGAGTTAAATGCAGGAAAATCTTTTACGGCAAAATACGACAGACTACATGATTTTTCTACCCTCGTAAACTACATTCTCAATCCGAAATGGACTCTTTCCGGCATTTTTGTTTACGCTACCGGAAATGCCCTAAATCTTCCCATTGCAAGGTATATCGTTCAGGGAAATGTGGTTAACGAATATGGGGAAAGAAACAGTTTCAGGATGCCTTCTTATCATCGTCTGGACCTGTCAGTTACTTTCACTGCCAGGAAGACAAACAAGTTCGAATCCTATTGGAATTTTTCCATTTACAATGTTTACAACAAAAAGAACCCTTACTACATTTATTTTGAAACGAAAGGAGATATAAAAGAATATAAACTGGAAACTTCACTGAAACAGGTATCTCTTTTTCCGATTATTCCTTCTTTGGCTTATCGTTTTAAATTCTGATTTATGAAAAATATTCTCTTTATTTTTTCTCTTTCCTTAAGCCTGATATCCTGTGATCCTGAACCATCTATAATTCCTGTAGATTATGAAAATAAACTGGTAATCGATGGTTGGATTGAACAAGGTGATTTTCCGACGGTTTTGTTAAGTTATAGTTCCTCCTATTTTAGCGATATTGATTCCGCTAAAATAAGAAGGCTGATAGAAACCAAAGCCAAAGTAACAGTAAGTGACGGCACAAAAAGTGAAATACTTACCTTGAAAAAAGACGACCGCTATTTTCCGCCATACATTTATCAGGGAACAACTTTAAAAGGAGAGGTAGGCGGAAAATATACCTTAAAGGTGGAAATAGATGGGGAAATATTTACAGCATCCACCACAATCCCTAAACTGGCCAAACTTAATGAACTCTGGTTCGAGACCGCTCCAGATATGGATAGTTTAGGCTTTTTATACGGTAAGTTCAAGGATGATCCCTCAGAATCAAATTATTATAGATTATTTACTCAAAGGTTAAACAGGGATAAAAAGTATATTCCGGTTTATCTTTCTGCAGTTGGTGATCAATATTTTGACGGCAAGGATTTTACTTTTTCTATTTTAAGAGGGCCTGAAAATCTGGCCGAAGTGAGTGATGATTTATACTTCGAAAAAGGAGATACTGTTAGATTAAAGTTTTGTACGATCGACAGGCCACATTTTGATTTTTGGAGGACACTGGAAAGAGAGCTGTATGTATTGGGCAATCCTTTTTCTTCTTCTGGAAATGAAATAAAATCCAATATTGACAACAAGAAAGCTTTGGGTGTTTGGGGCGGATATGGTGTTACTTATTATGAAATGATTTTAAAGTAAGACTATAAAATCGCTAAAAAAATGAAATGAATTTTGAACAGGGAATATTGAATGTAGAAGTGTGGTCAGTTAGAAGCCTTTCTTTTTAATTCAGAATTCCCTGTTCGATATTTGAAGTTCAAAAGGATTTGAGGGTTCACGCAAAGAGAAAGCAGGATGCTAGAATTGGAATAATGTCGGTTATAGCCTTCCTTCATCATTCAAAATTCACGTTCGCAATATTCGAAATTCAAATCCATAAAAAAGGCTGCCTCTTTCGAAGCAGCCTTTATATATTACATCTGGGTAAATTTTAGTCTAAATCTTCTTCAAGACCATCAGTAAAGTCTTCGAATTTGGTTTGGATATCCTCAAATCCTTCGTTGGTATAAGTTTCAAGATCTGCTTTGGTATCGTCTGCAAATATTAAACGTATTTCTGCATTGTTTTCAGTTACGTCCTCATAACTACATACCCATTCATTGTTTTGATCCCAATGACAGTCTTTTTCTACTTCATAGGTTCTGGTAGCTGCATAAAATTCCGTATCAGCAATCTTTTCATTAGAATCTGCATATGATGCTACAAGTTTGTAGTGTTCATTTAAAAGTGCAACCTCTTCTTCAGTTGAAAGAGATTCGTCATCGATAGAAGGATATAAGCCTTTAACATTTAATTCACCTGTGAACTTGATATTAAGGATTTGGAAATAAGCCTTTGAAGTTTCTACTACATCACCTGCATCTTCAGAAGCATCAATATTATTTGAATCAAAGTTTCCATTTGCTTGTCCACCGAATGCTAACAAAACTTTATCTCCTTTATTTAAAGAGTAGTCTGCTTTAATTTCAGTAGTCGAGTTAGAAGCAGAGGCGGATAATTTAAACGGACTTAATGTTAAAGAAGTAGTAACAGAAGTTGGCTCGCCATTAGAATTGTATTTGGCTGTAAAACTGTATTCCATTTCTTTATTTCCATCTATTACCAACTCAGCCATTACTGATTCAGGATAGTCTCCATAATAGTCGTCCATTAAAAGATTTGAATTACTTACACCTTTGTAATTCGAAATGGTAAAGGAGGCATTGTTAGTCGTTCCGGTACTTGTAGAAGGAAATTGAAAAACAATTTTATCGCCGGTTTCAGTATAAGTCCAGGCGGTATCTTGCCACGCATAAACCCCTATGCTTTGATTGTACATTCCTTGAATTGTAGAATCATCTTCAGTAACCCTCATTCCTGATAATACTTTCGTGGAAGATGTTTTGTCTTTCCCGAAAGAAGCCAAAAGCTGCATTAAGGCTATTCCTTTGTGGCTAAGTATTTTCCTTTGATTTTCCTCACTATCCATTAATAATTCTTCAATAAAATGAGAGAAAGAAATAGCACCCTTTACACTCGCGGTACTTTTTAGTTCTGTCATGGTACTCACCATTTCAATACCATTGTTTTCAAGCTCTTCCTTATTTTCAGCAACTGATTTTTCACTAAATTCTGTAGGAACCTCAGTTATTGGATCTTCCTTTTTGATGTCATCTTCTTTATTACACGAGGTAAGCACCAGGCCTCCAACAAATACCAGCGGTATAAACTTTAAGTAAATCTTCTTCATAATAATTTGGTTTTAGGTTCCAAAAATAGTTTTTAGATCAATATAATCCTACTGGTTCTTACTTTGATGCAAGAATACATGCGATTTTAAAGTAATTATGGAATTGTCTAAGTAATTACAATCTAAAATGGCAGCTTTTTATCGAAAGACACTTGTCTCCTTTATTTTAAAAGCAAGTAATATTTCTGAAGATATAATTTGGTTTGATAAATTGAAGCTTGGAAATAGTTGCTGTAATATTAAAATATACTTTGAATGGAGAAAACAATCAATTGGGGAATAATTGGACTGGGAAAGATAGCCCGAAAGTTTGCCACAGGACTTAAGGTAGTAGAAGGTGCAAAATTGTATGCAGTGGCCTCACGGTCAATGGAAACAGCAGAACAGTTTGGAAGTGAATTTGAAGCACCTTTTAGATACGGATCTTATGAGGAGCTCATTCAAAATCCTGATATTGATGTTATTTACATTGCAACCCCTCATTCAAGCCATTATCGGCACACCATGCAATGTCTGGAAAACTTTAGACCGGTGCTTTGTGAAAAACCTTTTGCCATCAATTTAAAACAAACAAAGGAAATGGTCGACCTGGCAAGGAAAAACAATGTATTCCTGATGGAAGCCATGTGGACTAAATTTCTTCCTTCTATCATCAAAGTAAGAGAAATAATAGCCAGCGGAGTGATAGGAGAAGTGAAAACCATTCAGGCGGATTTTGGATTTCAATCCGATTTTGATCCTGAATGGCGATTGTACAATCCGGCTTTGGGTGGAGGATCATTACTGGATATCGGGATTTACCCGCTTTTTCTTGCGACGACCATTTTGGGAAAACCAAAACAAATAAAAGCTTTGGCTAATCTTTGCTCCACGCAGGTCGATGAAAACTGTGGAATGGTGCTTACTTATGAAAGCGGCGCTATGGCCGTTCTGCTATCTTCAATTGTTTCCTACACCCTTATGGAAGCGAGTATTTCCGGCACAAAAGGACGCATTAAAATAAATCACCGCTGGCATTCTTTGACGGATGTAACGGTTTATTATTCTGAGGATAAGTTTGAAACATTTTCATTTAATTATAAAGGAAACGGCTACAACTATGAAGCTGACGAGGTAACTCAATGTTTGAGACAAGGCAAAAAAGAAAGCGACATTATGAGTTTGGAAGATAGTTTATTATTAATGGAAGTAATGGATCAGGTAAGGAAGGAAGCTGGGATCAGGTATAAGGAGGATGTGATAATTTGATTATATGATAATGTGTTAATAAGTTTTCATAGTTCAATTTTATACCTATTTTTCTCAAAATATTAATAAAGTAACCTGTTTTTTATTTTTTAAACCTGTTTTAAAGAATTTGCAGCATTGACGGAAGATAAGTGAAGGAAATTGAGGAAATTATAAAGACATTTTCCTGATATTATAATTATAAAGGCAATAGATACTAAACCCATTATGAAATACAATCAACTTGGTAAATCTGACCTTCATGTAAGTGAAATTGGTTTTGGATGTATGTCGTTGGCAGGAGATGAAAGTGAATCTGTCAAACTCCTGCAAGAAGCTTTTAGCGAGGGAATTAATTATTTTGATACGGCAGATTTATACGATAAGGGGGAAAATGAAAAAATTGTAGGAAGGGCACTTAAGGGTATCAGGGAAAAAGTATACCTAGGTACCAAAGTTGGCAATCAACGGCGGAAAGACGGAAGTGGCTGGGATTGGAATCCGTCTAAAAAATATATTTTGACAGCCGTGGAAGGAAGTTTGAAAAGATTGCAAACGGATTACATAGATCTTTATCAATTGCACGGAGGAACTATAGATGATCCAATCGACGAAACGATAGAAGCTTTTGAAATCCTGAAACAGCAAGGGAAAATCCGGTTTTACGGTATTTCTTCCATCCGTCCGGAAGTAATCAGGGAATATATTAAAAGGTCAGCCATTGTAAGTGTAATGATGCAGTATGGTCTTTTGGACAGAAGGCCCGAAGAAAGCTGTTTAGATCTTCTCGAGAAAAATAAAATAGGTGTTTTTGCCCGGGGAGTATTGGCCAAAGGGTTACTTGTAAATAAAAACCCTGTGCCATTTCTAAGTTATTCTTTCGATGAAGTGCAAAATGCAGCTGATGCCATAAAAGCGGTAGCTGGTAATACAAGAAGTGCAACAGAAACGGCCATCAGGTATGTTTTTCATCAGCCTGCAGTTTCGGCTGCAATTATAGGAGTCAGAACAAGACAACAATTAAAGGAAGCATGCGCAATTGCCGGCTCCCGTCCTCTTTCAGATACTGAAATTCAAAAGCTAAAGCATTCTGTAAAGATTATTCAATACGAACAATTCAGATAACTAAACTATCGTAAAGAATTGACTTTATAAAATAGGGAAGGAAATAAAAGACAAGGTTTTTTAACTCCTTAAACACACCGGAAGGAGCAGGATTCATCCCGCAGTTCTTCCTTTAAAAGCACTTAAAATCGCCAGATTTTAATATTTTTCTGCGAAAACCAGCAGCAGGTATTTTGCAACTTGACCAGAGTTAGCAAAATAGATTAATGAATCTTTCAAAAATCTTTTTATTACTTTACCTTTCTATAAATTTTGGGATTTTGTTGCAGGATTTAAAATGCAGTTATTGAATGGCCGTGCACAATTATTAAACGGCTTATTTAATAATTGGTAAAACATTCATTTAATGAATTAGGGAATGACGGAATTATATTTTGTTTGGAAAAGACTCAGTTTTACTTTGTCGTCCCTGTTTCTTTGAGTTTCTTTAATACATCCTCTTTTCTCCTTCTTGAGATAGGAATCTCTGTATTGTCTTTCATAACCACGCTCCCCTCGTTTTTATACTTTACAACATAGTCCATATTGATAAGATGTGATCGATGTACCCTTATAAAGTTGTCATGTGTAATCAACAGGTCATCATAGTCTTTGAGGGTTTTTGAAGATAGGAAATTTTTATTCTCCGTCAGGTAAAATTTGGTATAATTTAATTCGGCCTCGCATCGTATGATGGAGTCTATTTCAAGGAAAATGACTCCGTCATACGTGGTGATGGCCAGGTTTTTGTCTTTCCGGGAGAAAAAGTTTTCAAGCTGCTTGTTGTACGATTCACGGCTTTCATTTTTCTGGTTTTTAAACCGGAGGATTGCTTCAGAAAGTTCTCTGGGGTTAATGGGTTTTAATAGATAATCAAGCGCGTTGTATCTGATGGCTCTGATGGCATATCGGTCATAGGCAGTTGTAAATATAATTTTGAAATTAATTTCAGGGATGCTAAGCAGGAGGTCAAAACCATTCATCAGCGGCATTTCTATATCCAGAAATACCAATTCAGGCTTAAAGTTGCCTATTTTCATAAGTCCTTCTTCAGGTCCTAGGGCTGTTTCCAGGATAAATTTCCCAGGAAATTCCTTTTCTATTGTTATTCGTAAAAGATTTAGTGCCCGGCTTTCGTCATCAATGATTAAGGCTTTAAACATGTTCTTTTTTAGGGTTAATACCAGCGAGTAGCTGAACTTGGGGAATGTTGAATTTTAAATTATGAATGTTAATCTTCTAGTATTGAGTCGTGAGTATTAAGTATTAGACAAAAGACATAAGACAATAGTCATAAAATGTGGGCTGGTTTTCCAATTTAATGTTTAGAAAACCAACTTCCCACTTCGATCTTCCAACTTCCAAATTAATTTAACATTTAACATTCCCTTCAATTATTTGCAAAATACTTTTCTGTTCTTATTTCAAATTCATTTTGACCAGTTTCTTCATTCATTCCCAACGGAAGGTTAATGGTAACTGTAGTTCCCAACGCATTTCCATCTTCGTCTTTTTCATCATCTATCAAAAGTTCTACCTGATCAAATTGCATTTTCATTATTTTCATTCTTTCTTTTATAATTTTAATTCCCATGGATTGGTAGGAATTAATATTGCTTTTTTTAATTTTTCCTGCTGCTTCACGTCCTATTCCATTATCTGAAATTTTACAAGATAATAGGTCATCGTTTATTAAATTAAAAGTTATGAAAAGGTTTCGCTCTCCCTTTTTGTGCATTAGTCCATGCCAAAGAGCATTTTCTACAAAAGGTTGAATTAAAAATGAAGGTATAATAATTTCTTCAGGATCCAAGGTGGAGGGTGCACTTATTTCGTAATGAAATTGCTTGTCAAACCGCATTGATTCCAGTTCAAGATAAAGCTCAAGCAAGGTCAGCTCCTGTTCCAGCGGGATAAAATTCTTTTCAGAGCTTTCCAATACTGTTCTTAGCAGTCTTGAAAACTGATGAAGGTAATGCATAGCTTCTTCCTGTTTGTTCACCATAATTAACTCCTGAATAGAGGTAAGGCAGTTAAAGATGAAATGTGGATTCATCTGCGCTATTAATGCTTTTATTTCCAGTTCGGCAATCAGCTTATTTATCCTTATTTTTTCCAGGAACCGAAGGCGGATAATATTGATAATTATCAATCCGATAGAAAGCAGAATTATTCCAATGAGCGATTTAAACCACCAGGTATCCCAGAAGGGAGGGGTTATATTAAGGGTTACTGATCTTCCCTCTTTATTCCAAATGTTATCATTATTGGCGGCTTTAACCTGGAAAATGTATGTTCCTGGGTCGAGATTGGTATAAGTAGCAGATCTTTTATTGTCTATATAATTCCAGCCATCTTCAAAACCTATCAGCCGATAGGCATACTTATTGTTTTCGGGCTGAATAAAATTAAGTGCAGCAAATTCGAAAGTAATGACCGACTGATCATAGGAAAGGGTAATTTCTTTTGTTTCATTAATTGTTGTCTTCAGAACGGCTCCTTTGGGATCGGGTACTATTTCTTTGTTGAAAATTTTAAAGCTCGTAAGAGCTATGGCAGGAGCGTGCAAATTGTTTTGAACCTTTTTGATTACGTCGGGCACAAATAAAGTAAAACCATTAATCCCTCCGAAGAGGAATTCTCCTTTTTTTGTTATAAAATAGGAATTGATATTGAATTGATTGTCCTGCAGGCCGTCTTTGGCATAATAATTTTTTATTTTATGCACTTTTAGGTCCAACCTTGCAAGGCCCTTTCCAGTGCTGATCCAAATATTCTCCCCATCTGGTATAATTCCCGAAATCATGTTGTCGGGTAATCCGTCAGATTCTTTAAAAGGCTTGAAAATATTTTTGGATATATCATATAAATTTAGCCCTCCATCAAAAGTTCCGATCCAGAGATTGCCATTTTTATCCTGATTAATGGTTCTTATCCAATGGTTACTTAAAGTATTTTGTTTTTGAAGATCGCTTTTGATTACTGTGAAATTGTTTGTCGTTTCATTAAAGACATTTAATCCCTCCTGTGTGCCTACCCATAGTTGTTTCTGATCATCTTCAAATAACGATCGGATCATGTTGTTGCTGAGATTTGAATTGTCTATGTTAATGGATTTAAACTTATCAGTTTTAGGATCATAGAGATTAAGCCCATTATTCGTTCCTACCCAGGTTTGCTGATTACTATCCTTAAGTAAAGCCCAGATTATATTGTCACTTAATCCCGAATTGTCATTCATGCTATATCTTTTGAATGTCTTGGTTCTGGTATCAAAAGTGCATAATCCACCCAGATAAGTACCAATCCACAAAATGCCTTTCTCGTCCAGCAATAAAGACAAAACACGGTTGTCGCTTAAGCTGTTGGTATTATTTAACTGATGGCTATAATTGAAAAACTTGCCGGTAATCCTGTTGAAATAACTTAAACCTCCTCCGTCAGTAGCAATCCAAAGGTTCCCTTTTTTATCTTCGGCAAAAGACATGACAGAATTGTTTCCGTTAAAAGTAGGCACTTTATAATGAAAAAATCCTTCGGTATTTTGATTGTAGAAGTTTACGCCACCGGCATAAGTACCTATCCAGATTCCACCTCTGCCATCTCCGTTTATTGATCGCACTACATTGTTGTTAAGGCTCCTCGAATTATAATGAGAAGGAACCACATGATAAAATTCATTGGTCGCAGGGTCAAAAATATCTATGCCATTTCCGTCGGTGCCTATCCACAATTTTCCTTTTTCATCTTCCCACATCGTGGTAATGGCATTGTTGGCTATTCCTTTAATATTAGCCGGGTTGTGCGCGTAGACAAAGAAGGTTTCCGTGTCCTGTTGAAATTTATTTATTCCTCCGCCGTATGTGGCTACCCAAATGGTATTGTCCTTTGTGCATAGGATTTTCCTGACGTTGTCACTACTTAAAGAACCTGATTTGCCTGCCTGATGAGTAAATTTTTTTAGAATTTTAGTATTGAAATTATAAGTGATCACGCCTCCATTGGAGGTGCCAATCCACAAGTTTCCTGACTGATCTTCAGTAATACTTGGAATTGTATTGTAAACGATGTTGGTTTCGTTAAATATGGAAGAAAAGGGTCTGAAAAATTTCTTTTCCGATTCCTTAAATAAATATAATCCCTTGTCGCTTCCTATCCATAAATTACCTTTGCTGTCCTGGTAGATTGCTCTTACCGGAATATCCTTAAAAAAATGACGATCAAATTTATCAAGGGTTCTGTCGAAAAGATCAAGTCCTTTTTCTGAGCCGACCCAAAGGCGTTTTTTCTTGTCTTCAAATACTACATAAGTGATATTACTGCTTATGCTGCAAGTATCTTCTTCATTGGACCGGAAGTTTACAGAAGAGATGCCATCATATCTACTTATGCCATTTTCAGTGGAGATCCAAATAAATCCTTTGCTGTCTCTAATTACGCTGTTGACCGTATTGCCCGCCAATCCGTGTTCTACAGTCAAGTGCTGAAACTTTATGTCTTTGTGCTGCCCATTTATTTTTTTTGGGAAAATAGAAGAGAGGGTAATTGATAGCAATAAAAATCTGAATATTTGACTACTCATAAAATGATCGGGTTAATAAAATTACTATCAGGAATTCAGGAATTCTTCTCTTCTATATATTAAGATCCTGTAGAATCGGATCAATATGAACTGTGTAAGAAAAATTGATCGTGTAAAGCAATTTAAATAATAAAAATATAAAAAGAAAAGGTGGGTAATGTGAAGGAGTGTTTGGGAGAGGCAGTTAGGTAATTTTATTGTACTTAACTATCTTATTATTAATTTTTTAATCATGAAAATGAGAGGTTCTTTTAGGTTTTTTCACATGAATTAGTAACCTTTTTATAAACAGTGAGTTAAGGTGTAGAGAAATTAAATGATAAAAAGCAAGTAATAAAATTAAAATATTGTTAAATTTTCTTGTTACTTTAATTTTAAAAAATTAAGTTTGATTTGACCAAAAATGAAATTTAAAAGAAACTAACTTTAGACAGTTACTATTGAAGTTTTTTGATTTTAAATTTTTCACACCAAGCACTTAAGATAAACGCCAGGACTTAGTTAAGTAAAAAGATTCTCAAAGTTTGAGGATAAGGTATTTTTATTTCTGCTAAGAAACAAAGACTAATTCTTTGAACCCTAATTTATCTTAAGCATATGAAAAAAAAGTTACTTCTGGTATTCCTTGCAATTCTTTTTGCAAACCTCCCTTCCGTAAATGCTCAAACCTGTGACCAGGGAAAATACGTGGTCGGTTACATGCCTTCCTGGTCGGGCAGCGCACAAGCCATTCAATATGATAAGCTTAGCCATGTCATTTATGCTTTTATCAGACCTACCACCACAGGAGGCTTAACAGCACTGGACAATCCTCAGAAATTGCGGGACATTGTTTCCCTGGCTCATGCTCAAAATGTGAAAGTAATGATAGCCGTCGGAGGGTGGAGCGACTTAAATAATGCAGATTTTCAAAGCATGGCTTCCAATTCATCCTATAGAAGCACCTTTATAAATAACATTGTCAATTTTATCAATACCTATCAATTAGACGGGGTAGACATCGATTGGGAATACCCCAGAGAAGGCAACGATCCGGCAGACTTTGCAACTTTAATGACTGAACTTGGAAATGCCATGCACAGCAGAGGAAAGCTATTAACTGCCGCAGTATCCGCATCTGGTTATTATGCAGATGGTGTTCAAAATAGTGTTTTCAATGCGGTTGACTTTTTAAACCTGATGGTGTATGATGGAGGCGATGGCGCTGCTCATTCTCCTTATAGTTATGCTGTCTCTTCGCTGGACTATTGGTTAGGCAGAGGATTGCCCGCCAGCAAAGCGGTATTGGGTGTGCCATTTTATGCGAGACCAGGTTTTGCTTCTTATTCTTCTTTGCTGGCACAGGGCGCAAGTCCGAATGCTGACGTATTCAATGGCGCTTATTATAATGGTATCCCTACCATCAAACAAAAAGCAG
>DASPJL010000093.1:0-26494 GCA_035628645.1 Cytophagales bacterium
GTCAGCCATTGTAGGGTCAATAACTAACCGGTAAAAAGGCAGGGAAGTAGCGAGCAAGCTTCCATCGGCTGCATAGATATTGCCTCTGGTGGCTTTTACAACTCTATATTGTAAGCCAATGGTTTCGGCCAGTTTTTGCCATTTGCCACCTTCCAGGTACTGGATATCAATCAATTTGAAAATGATTGCGCAGGCAAAAAAGAATACCACCAAAAAGGCTATCCTTACTCTTACCAATATTGACCTTTTAATATTCATCCTCTTTGATCACGATTTTAAAAGGTGGTACGGAACTTTCTTCAACGCCCTGATTGGCTATGTTTCTTGATACCTCCGACTGTTTGCTGGAGTACATGTAATCCGCTTTAAGAGTAGTAAAATCTGCTCTTAAATCTTCAACTTCTACCTTAAGCTGATCTATTTGCCTGATGGTTCTTTCTGAATAGTGATTGTTTCCTATGTATATTATGATGATGAATGTGGAATAAAGAACATAGGGAAGGTACTTGATGGGTACGCCCTCTTCAAAAAAACTATCTACTCTGAAAACATTTTCTATCACCCGGAAAAGCTTTCCGCCTGATGATGGATTTTTTATGTTTTTGGAGTTGTTGGACATCTTGTTAGGTTTTGGCTTTAGCAGCAGTCTTAAGTATAGTATCTTGTATTGAGTATTAAGCTTGAATTAAAATTCACTCATTCGTCATTTTCTCATTCACTCAATTTTCTCCGCTATCCTTAGCTTGGCGCTTCTTGCTCTGTTATTTCTTTTTACTTCCTCTTCATTGGCTACAATAGGTTTTCGGTTTACAGCATTTAATGGCTTATTTACATTTCCAAATAAATCCTTTTCAGCTTCCCCGTAAAACTTCCCTTCTTTAATAAAATTTTTAACCAACCGGTCTTCCAACGAATGATAAGAAAGAACTACTAACCTTCCTCCCGGCGCCAATACTTCTGCCGATTGAGTAAGTACTTCTTCCAATACTTTCAATTCCTCATTCACTTCAATTCTTATTGCCTGAAATACTTGTGCGAAAAACTTGTTTTCCTTTCCTCGCGGAGCAAATTTTTCTAAAGCGCCTTTAAGCTCTCCAACTGTATTTAAAGGCCGGTTTATTCTGGCGCTCACAATAGCAGCAGCCACTGTTTTTGCATTTTTTATTTCACCATACATTCCCAGGATCTTATGCAAATCCTCCTGACTGTATTCACTGATTACATTTTTGGCAGAAACAGCAGCATTTTGATCCATTCTCATGTCCAATTCCGCATCAAAACGAGTGGAAAAACCACGCTCTGCAGAATTGATCTGATGAGAGGAAACACCTAAATCTGCCAAAATTCCATTTACTTTAGTAACTCCATGAAACCTTAGATATTTTTTAAGGTGGCGAAAATTGGCCTCAATAAATGTAAAAGAACGACTGTTTATTGTTTCTGCGTTTGCTTTGGCATCCGCATCCTGGTCAAAGGCAAATAACTTTCCATCCGTCAACTGCTTTAGAATTTCGCGGGAATGTCCTCCTCCTCCAAAAGTCACATCCACATATAACCCTTCCGAATTTATCTTCAATCCTTCAATGCACTCTTTCAGCAGAACTGGCTCGTGATAGTTCATTAGCTCCCCTCCTCTGTCAAATATTTTTGAGCCTGGTTTGAAAACTCCGTTCTGTCTTTGATAAGGAATCCTTCATAACTTTCAGGATCCCAAACTTCTACCCTATTTCCCATTCCCACTACCACTACACTTTTGTCTATGTTCGCGTACTTAAGAAGCAACTTTGGTATTACAAATCTTCCCATAGAGTCTAACTCCACATCTGTAAAACCTCTTAAAAAATTTCTTTGAAAATTTCGGTATTCAGGATTGAACTCGTTCAGGCTTGATACTTTGGCGAAAACTTTTTTCCATTCTACTTCCGGATAAATCACCAGACAAGGCTCAAACCCCCTTGTTACCACGATGTTATTTCCTGAAGCCTGGGGCAAATTAGATTTGATCTTGGCTGGTAGCACTAACCGGCCCTTTGCATCTAACTTACACTCATATTCGCTTGAGAAGAATGACATCTATATAGTATCTCCAAATTATTTTTCACTAATACAAATCTAAAAATTAAAAATTAAAAACCAACCACTTTATACCACTTTTTACCACACTTTACGATTATTTTGTTATAAGGATATATTTTGGACGTAATTTTATCTTTGTATTTCCACTTTTGTTTACAATATCAAGAGATCCTTTAAGGATTTTGGACTTAATGAAAGTGGGAGAAAGTGGAGTTGATAGGATAAAATAAGCAGATTACAATAAAAAGTTAGTGTTTTTCGAGTTATTAAAGGAGTAGAATAAAATAGATTAAAATTGTATTTGTTTTAATATTAAGCACTTATGGTTTTCGAATACTTAGATCTTTGAGGACGATCAAAAATCAGGATATTAAGAATGGCGTTAAGCGCTTTTAGTAGAAATGAAACGTTGGGATATCCCCTCTTTTGATATATTGGACGAATACAACAATAATTCTCTGAAAGACCACATATATTTAAAGGAAATTTAAGGGAACGGGTTAAAGAACTTTTCACCTTTTGCGTTTCAGTGAGTATAATCTGTGGTATAGAAAAAAGTAAATTCATGAATGTTTTCAAATTTTGCACACCTATTCTGATTGTCTGTTTGATTTTTTCTTGTTCAATTAAAAATGAGGATATGCCAACTGGTATCTGGAGGGGAGTTATTAAACTTCAGGGTCAGGAACTTCCGTTTAATTTTGAAGTTGTTGAAAATGGAGAAGATAAAGTAAAGCTGATTTTAATAAATGCTAGTGAGCGGTTGAATGTGGATGATGTGGTAATAAAGGGCGATTCCTTATACATAAACATGCCTCTTTTTGATTCGCGAATTCAGGCTAAAATTAGCGGTAACAAACTCACAGGGAATTTTATTAAAAATTATGTAAAAGATTATAACCTTCCTTTTGAAGCCACTCACGGAATTGAATATAGATTCAAAGAAGGTAAGGGATCACCGGAGTTTGTGGCGAAGAAGTTCAAAGTTCAGTTTGCAGACGATGCGGATTCTATTTATACGGTGGGTTTATTTAATCAGAATGGAAATAAGCTGACAGGCACGATCCTTACTACAACAGGAGACCATCGTTACCTGGATGGAATGGTTGAGCGCGATTCGTTGTTTTTATCTGCTTTTGACGGAGAACATGCTTATTTGTATAAAGGAAAGATTTATCCTGATTCATCGCTTACCGGAAAGTATTGGTCGGGGAAAGGCTACAATACCACTTTTAAAGCCATTCCTAATGATACTATTGAACTTCCAGATGTCAATAAAATTACTTATCTGAAACCTGGTTATGAAAAGTTAACTTTTTCTTTTCCTGGATTAAATGGAGAACATGTCTCTCTGCATGATTCCAAGTACAAGAATAAAGTAGTCATTATCCAGCTTTTAGGTTCCTGGTGTCCCAATTGTATGGACGAAACCATGTTTCTGGCTCCGTGGTACAAAAAGAATAAATCAAGGGGAGTAGAAGTAATTGGGCTGGCCTACGAAAAAAAGGATGACTTCAAATACGCGAAAGAAAGGGTGCAAAGAATGAAGGATAGGTTAAATGTAACGTATGATCTGGCCATTGCCGGAACTTCTGATAAAGCTTCAGCTTCTAAATCTTTACCAATGTTAAACTCAGTATTGGCTTTCCCAACTACAATTTTTATTGATAAAGATGGGAAAGTCAGAAAAATCCATACCGGATTCAGCGGGCCGGGAACGGGGATTTATTATGAAAAATTTGTGGAAGAATTTAATGGGACGGTTGATAAATTATTAGCGGAATAGGCAATATAAAACCTATTCTTCTTCCATCTCCTTCAACTGCTCCCTCATATGGTCTTCCTCCTTTTTAGTAGCGATTTGTTTGGTTAAGCCTTTCTCGTAGTAAGATTTCGCTTTCGCTTTATCTCCGCTCTTTTTATAATAATCTCCAAGAAGGGAATACATATAGTAATATTCCGGATTGCTTTGCTCAAAAGCAGTCAGATCTTGAGGACTTAAAGGAGAAGCATTGTCATTGCTTAGGAAGTCAGTAATCTTGTTCTTAATGGATTTAAAGGTTACAAAGTTCTTGTAAGCCTCAGAGTTTAGGAAAGGATCGGCAGGGATGGTAAGACTATCGATAAACATGTCTTCCCGGCCTTTGTAAACAGAATTAGAAAATATTTCTTTAAGATCATAGGCATAATATTTTCCTAATTGATAAGGGTTACTGGATACCCAAACCAGGTTTTGTTCAGGCTTAAAGATGATGGAATGATGAGAAAGTAGTTGATTAACCGCAAGTTCATTTCCCATGCCTATGTTTTTTCCATGTTGACCCTTTTGATCCCTTAGGATTTTTGCCATTGATTTATAATCCAGTTTTTGTTCGGCGCTCAACAGCTCCACCATTCTTTGATACCGGTAAAAAGAAGCGCTTTCTTGTATATTTTTCAGGTTGATGGCCTCATCTTTAAATGTCTCGCTTCTGAAGTGATTTGCACATATAATGTCATTGTTTTCAGGGTAAACGATTCCTATTTTTCCAGGAGATTTCTCGATGATGGCTGTTTTGCCATCTTTTGCAGAGCCTATCATTATGGCTTCTGCCACAAATGTTTTTCTCTTCTTAGCGATTTCATAAGCTTCTTCAATGTTGGTGGCATATTGAAGGATTTCCCTGGCTAGTATAGATATCGGAGTAGCCGCCCCTGTAGGAATTTCCGATTTACCGGCGTTGATTGTAACTGTAAGTCCAGCTTCATTCATTCCTGAAACTGCTCCTATCATTCCGCCCCAGGATACGATCATAAATTTATTTCCTCTGTCCGGGTTGAAGAATATGAGCATCTTGTCCTCAGCAAATTCATCGCCGACAAAAAAATCGAAATTCCGGCCAATCAATAGTGATCCGTCTGTTGTTCTGTTTCCCCATGCCGAAAAGGAGGTACAGCCTACCACCATGTTTTTGTCCTGCAAAGCATGCCCTATGTCGTGGGCCGCGTGATAGTTAAGCATTCTATGGTAGGGATCCCCGATAAAATCATAATCATGGGAAGCAGCAAAGGATTCTCCATAAATTTCTAACTTATATTCTTCGGGAATGTATTCGTCTATGTCACGGTTAAACCAGGCGATGAAATATTTTAAAAACTTTAAATAAGATTCGGACGGAACAATTTTTTTTATCTGCGCTATAAAGGCATCTTCCTGTTTCCTGATTAATGGTTGGGCAAGTTTTCCAATTACGACGCCCCTTTCAAAAGCATCTCCTTCCACATACATTTCCCACAATCCACCCTCATTTCTTCTGATCCAGTTATTTCCCAACGTAAAATAAGCACTGTCTACTTTTGTAACCTTATAATTTAAGGCACTCATGTCTTTAGGTGTTGGGGGATCAATTTTGGTTCGGAAATAGAAGTAAATGATACCTGCCATTAACAATAGACTTAATGATGCCAGGCTATATAATATTACTTTTTTTAAACGGTTCTTTTTTTTTGCCATATCCGGTGATTCTAAAGCACACTTTTAATTTTTCCTAACAGGTATTTTAATCCCAATAAATGAGAGCATGTATTTATTGCTCCGATCGTTACCCCCAACACGCCGTGCATGTTCAGGTTCTGACCTGTGAGGTATAGATTGGGGATTTTTGTTTTGGGTGAAATAAAGGTTTTAATAGGATCATTGTAATCTTTAAGGATTCCGTATAACGAGCCATCCTTTGTTCCAATATAGTCACGATAAGACAAAGGAGTGGAAGTATAGTATTTGTAAATTTTACTTCTTAATCCTGGAATCTTTTTTTCTACCTCAATAAGCAGCTTTTCTGCTTTCTCCGTTTTAAATGCTTCATAATCTTCCCCTCTGTAGTCTTCGTGGGAAACAGTATTGAAGGTGTTTTCCCATTTCTTCACTTCATCATAATGCATATAAGCCATTATGGTAAGGCTTTCACAGTCATCATGGGATTTGGAATGAGCGGAAGTAAAAAGCGCATATCCTTCAGGCCACGTATTTTCGCGATAACGCATCTGATCCCACACATCTTCATTTATATAGTGATAATAATTTCGGTTGAAATAGGGGATATTCGCGTCTTTCTTTAAAACTACATAAACGATAAATGTCGAAATGGTATTTTCCAGCGTATTGATCCTTTCCCTGTATGCTTTCCTTATTTTATCGCTTTCGATCATTTCCAGTGTTCCCACTGGATGAATATTTGAAATGAAGTGCTTGCCTTCAAATCTTTCCCCTTCCTTAGTCTCCACATATTTACACTGGTCACCTTCCACAATCAAACGCTTAGCTTCGCTGTGTTTTAAAATTTTTCCCCCATTCGCCATGATTTTGCTGGTCAGTATCCTAGCGATTTGTGACCCTCCGTCCACACACCTATAAGAACTTTCGATGTAGGAATTGATTACTAAGGCATGAACATAAAGAGGCGTTTTGTCTCCCACACCTGCATACAACACGTTTGTTCCCGCAAGCACTCGCTGAAGTTTTTCATTCCTGGTAATCGATTCAATAAAACCTTTGGCGCTCGTATCAACAAGACCGGTTTCTGTAATGTTTTTCTCAGATTCTTCAAGATTGTATAAAGGAAAGTGTTTGCAGATTTCCTGAAGCTTATCGCAATAATTATTAAGGGCTTCCTTTTCTTTAGGGAAATATTTTAAAAGATTATCCTTAAAATTATCGTAGCCCTGAGCATGAGGATATTCTTGGGGATCACTTTCGAAGGAAATCACGTCATAGGCATCCTCGTCCAGCTTTTTCATTTTCAGTTTATCCATTATTCCAAAATATTTGAAATAACTATGGAGATTCTGACCTTCAGATAATCCCCCGATATAGTGGATCCCAGTATCAAAAATGCATCTATCCCTGGCGAAGGTTTGAAGATTGCCGCCTATTTGTTTGTTTTTTTCAAGAATCAGGACTTTATAACCTTCCTGACTCAGGATATATCCACACTCCAGCCCTCCAAGTCCACTGCCAATAATGATTACATCGTATTTATTATCCGTCATGCCGCAATTGTAGATTCTTTATGTTTTTTGATGACAAATACAATGTTAGAAGTAAGCCTGGTGTCATCGATAACTTCTACTTTCACCTTGTGTTTAGAAAGAATTTCCATGATCTTACTTTTTGAAGTAAAATGGAGTTCATTTACAGTTTTATTAAAACCAAAATTTGTGGAAAAAAACTCCGTTAGCTTCGTTCCTTTATGTCTTTCTTTCATTTCGCTGTTGCCATCCCGGATTATTAAAGTTCCGCCATCATTCAATTTTTCTAAGCAACGATAGATGAGGTTGTCCTGGGCCTCGGGTTTTAAATAATGAAGCACATCGCTGATGATAAAGGTATCCGCTTCAGGAAGATCAAATTGGGTAATGTCGGCAGAAACAAAATTTATGTTTTCATTTTTCGCTACGCAGTTATTAGCTACGTTTATTTTCTCTTCATCATAATCTATTCCCAGAATTTCCCTTTCCTTTGAAAGAAAGTGGAGCATATAACTCATAAA
Organism: Cytophagales bacterium; assembly: GCA_035628645.1. Classification (GTDB taxonomy): domain Bacteria; phylum Bacteroidota; class Bacteroidia; order Cytophagales; family Cyclobacteriaceae; genus DASPJL01. The sequence continues at coordinate 7,605 of DASPJL010000093.1, forward strand.
ACCATAACCACAACCAATGTCCACAATTTTGCCATGTTTAGGTGTATTTTCATGAAACATCCTGTAATAACCATCCAGCCTGATCTTCACTTTCATGTACCACTCAATAACAGGTCCTTTGTATAGATAGTTTTTAATAAGTTTCCTTTTAAAGAATTCAGGAGTTTCCACTTCTTCCCTTAGTTTTTCAAATTCATTTTTGAAATGCTTTGAAATAGCTTTGGTTCGATCTGAATAATCTGTTCCGAAAGAAGTATCTTCTGGTTTGATTCTCGGGAGAATTTTTACTGTAATATTTCCGCTTCTTAAGAATTGTTCTCCTTTAGCCATTGTATCCCCCACCCCATGAAGAAGAACTGGAAGAACATCCAGGTTCAGCTTTTCAGCCAGGAAGAAAGCGCCTTTATGGAATCGTCGTATTTTAGAATCTTCGGACCGTGATCCTTCCGGATAAATTAAAATAGAATAGCCTTCTTTCACTTTTTCCTCAAATTTTTCCAGCCCCATTTCTACACCGCTGTAGTTGGGATAAAAATCAAGATATCGCACAATATGCCCGAATAAAGGATTTTTCCATACCCATTCATTGGTAAGCACAATGATTTTAGGATACATCATCAGGATTAAAAGTAAATCTATATGAGACTGATGATTCGCGATGATCAGCGCCGGTTTTTTGAAATCCTCTTTTCCTTCATTTATAATCCTTTTCCTCACATTTACCATCACATAAATGATGAACCTGCACACGTACATTAAAACTTTGTGGAAAAAAGCCTTTCCATATTTTTTAGGAAGAAGGAGGATCTTGTAAAGGAAAATTCCAACAGACATGATCAGGCATCCTAAGAGAAAGAAAGTAAGTGATATAAGGGAGCCTAGAATATCGCCGAGTGTCAATGGTTCCTGTCTTTTTATATCCCCTTTTTTATAAACCAGCCATCGGAATAAAATGGGTTCAACGGTATAGGATATGGCAATAAGAGAAAACAAACCAAGCAGCGAAAGGGCGGCTATGGATTTAAGCGCAGGATGTTTGGCAAAGATCAAAGCGCCAGTACCTATAATGGTTGTCACAGCAGAAATAAAGATTGAAGTCTTATACGCCGGCAGGTTTTTTATTCCATACTTATATTCCTGTAAAAGGCCATGTTTAATGAAAATGCTGTAATCCACTCCCAAACCAAAAATCAAAGAAGAAATAATGATATTGACTATGTTGAATTTTACTCCGAAAATTCCCATTAAACCTAACGTCCAAACCCAGCTTAATATAATAGGAACAAAAGAGATCAGGCCTAATTCTAGTCTTCCGTAAGACAATATCAAGATCATGAAAACAAGGAGTAATGAAATATTCAGGAGGTTGTTGTATTCGTTGTTTAGGAGATCAACAAAGCGGGTGGTAAGGTATTCTTTATCAAACATAACCAGGGAGTGGTTTTCGTTGATGGCTTTATAAACTTCGTCCTTGTTTTCCCTGGAAACTTTGGCTATCGTTATTATCGACGTTTGCCCTTTTTCTTCGGTGATATAATCATTTAAAAACTGTTTTCTCAGATCTCCAAATGCATTTAGATCGACAGGTTGGAATTCAGTGTTTAGCACACCATAAAAATCCTTGAAAGCTTCTGGTTTGAATTTGAATCGGGCACTGGTTTGGGTCAATCTTTCCTGAACGAGTGCTTTCTTTTCAGGCGTCCAGTAATTTTCCCACATATCAATCCTTGCTTGCTGCACAGAATCTGAAATAAGCAATGCGCTTATACTTGAGTAATTCTTAATAACATCTTGTGCCTTAAGTTGCGAAAGTTTTTGGGTTACTTCTTCGTTCTTTTTTAGCGCTTCTTTAAGGTCTTTACCATTAGAAATCAGATAGACGGACTTAAGGGATGTGTCGCTTATTTTGTTTAGGTTTTCCTCGCTCTGCCTCAGTTTATCAGACATGTAATTCATCTTCATCATGTCACTCTCCAGTTCTACATTTGATGAGGTAAAATAAAAAACAATAGTCAGGATGATCAGACTAAGAATTACCCATCTGTTGTTTTCAAAACGGTAAGACGAGATTTTATCAATAAAAGTTGATTCTACCACTTCACCTTTTTTGATCTTATTCTTCATTAGTCCCAATAGATGAGGAAGAACAACCACGGCAAAAATGGCGGCGCCTATCACATTAAAAGCAGCAAACAATCCTAGGTCCTGGATGGCTTCGGCTTTTACAAAAACCAGACAAAGAAATGCTGCGGACGTAGTGATGCAGCTCATTATAATCGGAACACTCAGGTCCTTAATTACATCCTTGATACTTCCGGTACTTCGGAAATGTGAAAAAGCATGAATGGCGTAATCCACGGTAACTCCCAGCACCACACACCCAATTCCGAGGGAAATAACGGAAACTGTACCTTTTAAAATGGTAAGGACGGCAAGAGAAATGAGCCCGCCAAAAAGCACAGGAACAAACATGAAAAAGAAAATACTCTTGTTTTTAAAAAAGAAGCTGATAAACATCATGATCACTAACAAAGAAATAGTGACAGTGAGATTTACATCTTTTTTAATTCTCTCGGCATTTCCTACGGCTACCGCTACAGCTCCATAATATTCAGCATGTATTTCCTTGTTTTTTGCGGATATCTGTTCAATAATTTCATCGAGCTTGTCGAGCATTTCCCCATTTTTGGCCGTTTCATTATTCTCATGTGCAGGCGTTACAAATAATAAAAGGTGCTTCTGATCTTTTGTTAAAATGTACCCATTTTGAAGAATATGATTATCATCGATCCGTAAGCTTTGTAATTTATTTAAAGCAAGAGGAGTAATGCTCAAAGGGTCCCTGATCAAGAATTTTTTTAGTACAAAACTCGCCGGGGACATCAGTGTTTTGTAGGCATTTTGGATAGAAATGTTTACGCCTTCTTCCGATATTCTTTCATCGATTTGATTATAATCGGAGGAATCAAGGAAAATGGGCAGGTTTTGATAAAAGGTATTATACACCTCATACATCAGGTCGTCGGAAACTTTGGCTGAAATCTCACTGATCAGTTCAGGCTTTAGTTTTTGAGAAATGGAATCCGTAAGCTGATCGGCAGCAGCCATCAGCGCTTCCGGATTTGCTTGCGCGTTGGTATCCGCAGCTGAAATAGTAATTACAAGCCTGTCCAGGAACTTGGAATTACGGAATACAAAATTTAGCTTTTCAATTTTCGCATCCGATGGCATCACTTTAGTAATGTCTTCTTCAAATTTCAGGTTTAAAGCAAAAAATCCAGCCAGCGACAATACTCCAAGGATAAAGCCAATAAATATTAATCTGTGATTTCTGAAAAATGTATAAAGTGATAAAAATAAACCAGACATTTAGAACACTATAAGTTAGGTATTATTGGTGAAAAGACACGGAAGCCGGTTTTCTTCTGAATATTGCCAACAACAAGAGGGTTAATATTCCTGCAATTAAGGCCATAATGGTCGCAAAACAAAAACTACCCACCCAATATTGTAGCAAGTCGCCGGAAACAGATTTTAACGTAATGCTTTTATCAAAATTCAACACTGCGGGTTTGTTAAGCACAATTCCTCCCACCAAATAACTCAAATAAAGAATAACCGGCATCATTGGCAGTATGCTAATGTTTGAAGCTACAAGAACCAGAGCCTTGTTAAGCTTCATTAGATGAGCAAGAAAAACGGCGATCACCATTTGAAACCCCCAAAACGGAACAATACCCATGAAAACTCCAAAACCAATAGAAGCTGCCTTGGTTATATTCGATTCATTAGAATTAATTATGTGTTCCCGGAAAAAGCGTTTAAAGCCAATTCTTTGAATTTTTTTTAACAGTTGTAATGGTTTGATATATAGAACAGCTATAAATACCAAAATGACATTCAATATAAAAACCCTGGTAAAATCTTTGAACGGCCTGAAATGTGTGATCCTTTGTTCTCCGGGAGCATAATAAACATTTATTGGAATAGGAAGTACGTTGATGTCGTTCCACGCCGCTCTTACCATTACCTCAATTTCAAATTCGTACTTCCAGGTATAAAAGGTGATGTTTTTTAAAAGATATAAAGGATATAATCTAAAGCCGGATTGGGTGTCAGGTAGTTTTATTCCTGTTTCGAAAGTAAACCAGAAGGTAGATATTTTATTACCCAAAGTGCTTTTTTTTGGAACATTCTCGGTGGTTTCCATGCTTCGGGCGCCTATGATGATGGCGCTTTTTTCTGTTTCCAGTTTATCAATAAACCTGGGGATATCCTCCGCCATATGTTGTCCGTCCGAATCTATGGTTATCACGTAATCATATTCGTTTTCAACAGCGTATTTAAAACCCGTCCGTAAGGCAATTCCCTTTCCTTTGTTTTCAGGATGATGCAGTACATGGAATCGGGAAAAATCTTTTAAGATATGAATAGTATTATCGGTGGAGCCATCATTGACTATTATTATGTCGTCCGAATATTCCGAAACTGAATCAATAACAAAGCGAAGAGTCTGACTATTATTATAAGTAGGGATAAGAACACAACATTTATAGTGTCTGAACTTGTTTTTATAATAATCTTTAGGTTTAGCCTCTATACTTTCACCTTGCATGACGTCTCTTCAATTTCTGCAAAACTAATGGTTATTAATTATTTAATTAAAGGAATGTAAACTCTAAGGCAATTTTTAAGATGAATTTTCTAAGATATTTCAGAAGGTGTCTTTTCATAGGCAAGAAGCTCGGGAAAATGTGCATAATTGGGATTTTTAATTTATAAAATGAATGGAAACAGGGATACAACAAAATGTAATTTTTATCAGGATATCATCTTAAAGTGTCTGCAAGGTGTTAGTCCAGAATGAGTTCAACTAAGAGATCAATATTTTAAATCGAGTAAAAAACTAAAATTTCTCTCGGAATAATTGTTTTTAACAACTACTTTCGCACGCTGTTTTATCGCTTTAATGCATTATTAAAAGCGGGTGTTGTTACTTTTTTTAACTGTTATGGTCAAATTTTTCCGATTGAGTCTTTGTTCTTTACTTGTTATTTCTACTTTTTTAATGTTTGGTAATGCAGCTTTTAGTCAGAAGGCCAAAGAAGTTTTTGTATTCGAAAAGCCTGATTTTTTAAAAAAACAAAAAGGAATACGGTTGAGTGATTCTGCTGAATTTATTCTCTTTAATAATGAAGCGCTTGGCTATACAGAATTATATCAAAAAAGGCGAAGTATCTGGTTTGTAGAAAAATCTCCGGATATGCTGGTAATAGACTATGCAACCAAAGATACTTTGGGTCGGGAGAATTATGATGTTTTAACCCTCGATCAAAATGCGAAATATCAATGGGTGATAGGGGAAGGCGAGGATTACGGCTACTTCTTCAGAAAAGGGCAAATCGTCTTGACCGTACAGACGATAAACCGTAGGAAAAAATGTTATTTAAAGATTGCTTACAATGAAAGGGACAAGAATATAGAATTTATAAAACAAATCGCTATTTATAAAGCCCACAAACATCTTAATCTAAATCATGACCAGGAGGTGATTGAACAGGTCGAATCACTTTTTGAATAACTAATCAAAAGATAGATAGATCAATATGTCGGGCCGGGATTTACCACATTTTCCAAATCAAAACTAATGGTAAATCGGGTGCCGACACCCACTTCGCTGTCTACATTTATATCCCCACCATGGCTTTTGATAATAGTATGAGAGGAAGTAAGCCCCAATCCCATTCCACCTTTTTTCCCTGTAAAAAAAGGATCAAAGAGCTTATTCAGGTTATGTTTGGGAATACCCTTCCCATTGTCTTTGATGGTTACAAAAATATTCTCCGGAAAATATTGAGTGTGGATTTCCAGAACTCCGGTTTCTGGTTGAGTGGCCTCAATTGAATTAATAATAATATTAAGGAAGGCAATTTTTAATTTTTCAGCATCGAAGGAAAAAGAGGGAATGTCTTTTCCATAATGTTTTATAAGTTCAATGTTAAGCAGCTTTATTCTGTCTACCGCTAGTTTGATTGTTTCATCCATTAAATCGTTGATTGATCCTTCTTGAAGTTTCAGTTCCGCAGGTCTTGACGATTCTATTAGTTGTGAAATGAGTTGATCTATTCTTGAACAGGACTTGTCAATAATATCTGTATAAAAAGTATAAGACTCTTCTTCCGGGTGTTCTTTTTTAAACCTGCTAAGCGCCAATACTATTGTATTTAAGGGATTTCGGACTTCGTGAGCTATAGTGCTTACAATTCTGTCTGTTACCCCCAGTTTTTCTGCAGCCAATAGCTGCATTTCAAATTTTTTCCTTTGGGAAATATCATGGATAATTCCCTGATATCCTTTGATAGTTCCTGTGGAATCTGTTATAGTTCCCGGCGTAATAAGGCAATTAAGTTTTTTGCCAAAAGCATTCACCAGCAGATATTCCTGGCCTTTATTCGGAATATTACTATCAAGGGAGTTGATGAAATTTTTATATTCTTCGGGATAATAAAAGAGATCGCTAAGGGTCAGTCCCAGGATTTCTTCCTGACTATAACCAAAAAGATTTAGTGTTTCATGATTGACTTCCTGAAATCTGTAATTGCTGTCAGTAATAAATAATGCATCCTTGGAATTTTCAAAAAGTGTACGATACTTCTGCTCCTTTTCGAAGGTATCTTCATAAACATGTGTCCTTTCTATGGCGTAAGTTATGGCACGTTCAAGGTTGTAGGAGTCAAGCTTGTTTTTTAATAAATAATCTGATGCCCCGGCTTTTAGTGCCAGAAGGTCCAAGCCTCCTGCTTCCTGGCCGGTGAGTACAATAATGGGTTTTCTGTGCCCCCTTTTTATCGATTCCTGGATAAGTTCTACCCCGGACTTTTCTCCCAATCTGTAATCTACAAGGTATACATCGTGAAGATTATTTGTAATAAGCTCCAGTCCATCCGAAAATGAGGGAGACCAGTCCAATACATATTTTGCACTATTGATCTCGGATAAAAGATCTCTGGTCAGTATATAATCATCCTCATCATCATCTACCAGTAATACTTTTATGGTGTTGTTTGGCATTGATCTTTAGTATTTATTAAAAAAATGTTAATTCCACTACTGGCGAATTAGATTCTTTGGTTCGAGCCGGGAAGTTCTACGATTTCGAACCAATACTTCCCAATGTTCTTTATTACATTTACCAACTCGTCAAAAGTCACCGGCTTTGTAATAAAAGAACTGACGCCCAAATCATAGCTCTTTAGAATATCTTCTTCGGTTTTTGATGTTGTCAATATTATAACGGGCACTCTTCTGAATTGAGGTGTTTCTTTTAATTCTTTCAATACTTCACGTCCATCTTTTTTCGGCATGTTAAGGTCCAGTAGAATTAACCCCGGCAAAGGGTTATTGGCATGCTCATATTTGCCTCTGTTGTATAAATAATCAAAAAGTTCTTCTCCATTTTCCACAAACCTTAATTCATTTGCAAGTAGATTTTCTTCAAATGCCTCTTTTGCCATCAAACGATCATCCGGATCATCATCGGCCATTAATATGGTGATGGATTTTACCTTTTCTTTCATTTTTGCTGTGTTGAAGTTTACATTTTATCCCCTTTAACTCTTTTTTGAAAGTTAATGTTTATCAATTGTACTAACTCTGTTTTTATATACTTTATTGAGACTGTTTTTCGGGCAGTACTATATAAAAGGTAGTTCCCGCATTTAGGATGCTGTTGGCTGTAATTACTCCCTTATGATTTTCTACTACTTTTCTGCAGATGGCCAATCCGATGCCTGTTCCTTCATATTCTGTTCTGCCATGTAGTCTCTGAAAAATTGTAAAAATCTTATCCAGGTATTTATTGTCGAATCCAATTCCGTTATCACTTACTTTTATTTCGAAATATTTTTTATCTGAAGAGATCAAGTATTTCTCATGGAGTATTTCTTTGTCCAGTCCTTTGCTTTCTATCGTAATTTTTGGGGCGACTTCTTTTCTATGAAATTTTAGCGCATTACTGATAAGATTCTGAAAGAGCTGGCCAATTTGTCTTTTGTCTCCTTCAATTACAGGCAAATTTCCAATATGGATGGTGGCATTCAATTGGGTTATCCTGGTTTCCAGATCGCTTACAACATCCTCCGCTAAAGATTTTAGATCAATATTTTCAATAGAATTGTTGGCTTTAACCCTTGAAAAATTTAACAGGTCGTTTATTAGAATCTGCATTCTGGATGCTGCATTTTTCATTCGGGAAATATAATCCTTCCCTTCTTCCTGCAGTGTCTTTGTGTACTTAATAGCTAACCTATCCCCGAAAGCCTGGATCTTTCTTAAAGGTTCCTGTAGATCATGAGAAGCTATATATGCAAATTGTTCAAGTTCTGTATTGGACCTGTTTAATTCAACCACTTTATTTTCCAGTTCTTTTTGATAATGGAGGATTTCTTCCTGGGCCTCTTTTATAGTTGTGATGTCTTTGAAAGTCACCGCCAATCCATCTTCCAGCTTAACTGCCACAATGCTGAACCACACTTCTCTTTTTCCCCGGCTAAAAAAATATTCAAAAGTTATGCTTTCACCTGTCTCAGCTACCAACGCATACTTTGTAAAAACACCTTCCTGATTAAGCGCTGTTTTTTCTGTCAGGATACTTTCAAGGAGCTCTTCTTCCTTATAACCGGTTAGTTTTTCAAAGGCATCGTTAACCAGGCTAAATTTAAAGTCTGTTATTTTACCTTTTTCATTCCTCACTGAGGCTAAAGAAATAATTCCGTCAATTGAGCTGTCCAATACTCCTGTAAGTAGTGTCTGAGCTGCTCTTCTTTCAGCAGTCTCTTTATTTAACTGAAGAAAAATGGCCCGTTCCTGTCTGTGGGTCATCAGATAATCAATGACTATTCCTGCAAAAGGAACAATGTAGGAAAAGGCTTTAAGCATTCTGGAGATTATAAAGTAATTGTCAAATTGTACCTGGGAAAACAATATATAACATTGCGTAGCTGCGGCAGGAATCATGCTGATAAGCAAAGCAAAAGAAAAAATAGATTGGTTCTTTTTATAGAAAACAGGTAGGATAATAGTACCATTAATTATAAAGATAAATAAAGGAATAAGCTCAAGGGGCCTTGCTATCCAGGCATTTTGATAAACAATGGTAGGTAAGAATTTAACATTAAAAAATACGATAATAACGGTGAAAAGGGTGATCAGAATGAAAAACCAGGTTACCTGATAAATAGACCTTGCAGAAAGCCTGTCGAAAAAATTATTGTCTGTTAAAATTATAATTGATGCAAAAAGAATGATGCTGGAATTAAAAGTCCTGCTTATAAACCAGGTAAAGTTGGTGACATCCTCAAGGTCTGGAGCCCATATCAACTGATCGGAAGCTAAAATGTGAAAGCCATCTAATATTCCCGCACAGAAGAGCGTCGTACCGATTACCACCGTAATAATATCATTCTTTACTTCATAAATAATAAAAGCAAAAATTACCGTGAAGATTGCAATCAGCACGCAAATGGTTTCCAGAATGGTGTGAACAAAACTTCCTTTTTCATAGGCATGCAATGCCCTGAAAGTCTCATTTTCATTGCCGTAATGTCTGATTCGGGTAAGCTCATCGAAATTGGTATATATCCCAAAGTCAAACCCTAATAAGTTGAGCGCTGCCGGCAAAAGACAAAGCAATAAAGTGGCAACAATAATTCTTAAATGAACAGGATTTATTTTGATCAGATCTTTAAAGAAGGAAGCAACTTCAGAAAAGTTTTTAGGAAAAATTTGCTTCATAATTTAAAAGTTGGAAGTAGGAAGTCCGAAGCAAGAGTTGAGGTTATTTTGCATTCGTCATTTACTTTACAATCGTCATTTATTTTTAACCTTTTCGATCATATAATGAATATGTTTCGTTCCTGAAAATAAATTTTCAAATACGGCGGCTATTCTATGTTCTTTATCTAACAGATAAGTAATTCGCCGAGTAAATTTTATTAAAGGAACTACAGCCTGATATTTCTCTGCTACCTTTCCATCAACGTCTGCCAGTAAATGAAAGGGTAAATTATGCGAATCTTTAAACCTTAGATGCGTTTCAATATCATCCCTGCTTATGCCTACAATGTCTATAGCTAAATCCTTGAAAAAACTGAACGTATCCCTAAATTCACAGGCTTCTTTGGTGCAATTGGGGGTGAAGTCTTTAGGATAAAAATAGATTATTATAGGTTTGTTTTTAGCGTCGATACTTAACGAAAATTCATTACCTGAGGTTGACGCTAAAATAAAATCCGGAGCTATGTCATTAACTTTAAGGGGCATAAAAAGTTGTTTTAAGCTTTGTAATTAATTTCTAATTTTACCTAACATTTACACATTTATATCGTAAGCACCTTGAAGTTCCTCTCACACTTATAAGAATTGCGTAAATTGAAAAATTAATTTCTAATATTATAATCTACTTATTTATATTTCCACTTATTTATGGAAGTGCAAGAGAAAAAAATTTTACTAGTTGAAGATGAAGATAGTTTAAGATCCCTGCTAACCCGAATAATAACTCTCGAAGGATACAAAGTTTACCCTGCCGTAGATGCCACTGAAGGCCTTGAAATACTAAGAAGAGAGAATATACTCGTCGTTGTAACAGATGTAAAGCTACCCGACATTAATGGTATAGAATTAACCGAAAGAATCAAAGCCTCTTATCCGGGTGTTGAGGTAGTTGTTCTCACCGCTTTTAGCAATGTTAAGGATGGCGTAAAAGCGATGAAAATCGGGGCCTTTGACTATATGACAAAAGGAGAGGGAGATGAAAAGTTGCCGTTGGTTATCAAAAAGGCTATGGAAAAGGCTCACTTAAACCGACAGCTGTTTGAGCTGGAGCAGAGGCTTGACTCCAAGAGTAACTTTGCCAAAATAATTGGAAAGTCCCCCGGTATTACTAAAACTATAGAGCTTGCAAAAAAAGTAGCCGTAACAGACACCACTGTCCTGATATTGGGAGAAACTGGTACAGGCAAGGAGCTTCTGGCAGAGGCTATTCATATGGCAAGCAGGCGGAGAAAAGGTCCTTTTATACCAATCAATTGTGCGGCAATACCCAAAGATCTTCAGGAATCAGAATTATTCGGACATAAGAAAGGCGCCTTCACAGGAGCCAGCCATGATAAAAAAGGTTATTTTGAGGTAGCCGACAGGGGAACGATATTTTTGGATGAACTCGGCGAAATGAGCGGCGACCTTCAGGCAAAATTGTTAAGAGCGCTTGAAAGCCGAATAATTAACAGAGTTGGAGATACAGAACCTATTCCAATTGATGTGAGGATTATTGCCGCCACCAACAGGGATCTTATTAATGGTGGAAGGGAATCAGAATTCAGGAAGGATTTATATTATCGTCTAAGTACTTTTACTATTGATTTGCCTCCTTTAAGGGAAAGGCATGATGATATTGAACTGCTCGCTCTTCATTTCATGAAAATCTACGCGGAAAAAAACGGCAGGAACATCAATAACCTAAGTCCAGGTTTTTCTCAAAGATTACTAATGCACGGATGGCCTGGCAATATCCGCGAATTGAAAAACGTAATAGAACGCGCCGTCATACTGGCAGAAAGTAATACAATCACCGAAGACCTGCTTCCTTCTGAAGTTTCCGGTAATTCCTATTTTAATGGAGAATCAGTCAGCAATAATTTGAATGATGTGGATTTAAGGTCTATAGAAAGAAATCATATTCTTAAAGTATTGGATTTTGTAAAAGGGAATAAGTCGGAAGCGGCTAAAAAATTAGATATAGGCTTAGCCACACTTTATAGAAAATTAAAAGAATATGGACTCGAGACTTAAAGTTTCATATTCTCACATTATACTATCAAAATGATTTTATATTTATCAGATTGATAATCATCAAAATTTTCATTTTTGTCAGGATAATTTTTAAATTCCTGAAATTCACTTTATTATGAAATATTTTGTTAAATTTGAAAAAATAATTTTGTAAGGTGGCATAACTATTGACTAACTTACATTAAATAATGCGATAAGTAAAAAAACACTCTCTTCATATATAAATAAGTTTTATTGATAAAAAAATGCCAGATATAGTTCTGGCCTTTTTTTTTATATACTCTACATATTTTTTTAATCAGTTTGTATTTAAGGTTAACTTCCCTATTTTTGCAGGCTTAAAAAAATAATAATGGAATTAAAAAATTACGAGACGGTATTCATATTAACTCCCGTTTTATCTGAACCACAGATGAAGGATGCTGTCGAAAAATTCAAAAAGCTGCTTGAAGACAGTAAAGCAGAGGTAGTAAATGTGGAAAGTTGGGGATTAAAGAAGCTTGCTTACCCAATCCAAAACAAATCCACAGGATTTTACACCTTAGTTGAATTTAAGGCACCCGGAACTGCTATCAACACTCTTGAGATTGAATTCAAGAGGGATGAACGAATCTTAAGATTTATGACTGTTGCTTTAGACAAGCATGCAGTAGAGTACAATGAAAAAAGAAGAAAAGGGGCCTTCAATAAAAAGCCTGCTGAAACTAAAGTAAAGGAGGAAGTATAATGACATTAATGAACGAACCTATCAACAGGATTGATAATAGGAAAAAATACTGCCGATTCAAGAAGAGCGGTATCAAATATATCGACTACAAGGATGCAAACTTCCTGCTTAAGTTTGTAAATGAGCAAGGAAAATTATTGCCAAGAAGACTTACCGGAACAAGTTTGAAATTCCAGAGGAAAGTAGCTCAGGCTGTAAAAAGAGCCAGACATATGGCATTGTTACCTTATGTTACGGATTCATTAAAATAGGCTGAAAGATGGAAATTATATTAAAGGAAGATATTAACGGTCTTGGATACAAGAACGATATCGTAAACGTAAAACCTGGATATGGCAGAAATTACCTTATTCCACAAGGTTTTGCCGTAATCGCAAATACATCAAACAAAAAAGTAGTAGCTGAAAATATTAAACAAGCTTCACACAAAGCAGAAAAAATTAAAACAGCAGCGTCTGCTCTTGCTTCTTCAATAGGTGATACCAAACTGGAGATTAAAGCTAAAGTTGGTGAAAGTGGAAAAATATTCGGTAAAGTCACTACACTTCAAATTTCTGACGCTTTAAAAGCTAAAGGATTTGAGGTAGATAGAAAGAAAATCTCTATTGAATCAGAAGTGAAATCAGTAGGTGATTATGTAGCTATGTTGGATCTTCATAAAGAGGTTAAGCATAAAGTTACTTTTTCAGTAATTCCTGACTAACACTTAAAATTTATTATAAGAAAAAAGCGCTGGTGAAGCGCTTTTTTTTTACAGTTATTCGAATTTCAAATGTTTGACAGATTCGCCTGAATCAATAAGTTCTTTTAGCGCATCAATTCCAATTTCCAAATGTTTTTGGGCAAATCCCAAAGTCACGGCTTTGTCACTTTGAGCCGTTTTTACACCTTCGGGAGTCATAGGATTATCCGAGACCAATAACAAAGCACCATGAGGGATTTCATTTACAAATCCAACAGTAAAAATAGTTGCTGTTTCCATGTCGATGGCCATTACTCTTACTTTTTGTAAATATTCTTTAAAAGGGACATCATGTTCCCAAACCCGTCTGTTTGTAGTGTAGACGGTTCCTGTCCAATAGTCCGATTGATGCTTTTTGATCATGGATGAAACAGCCCTTTGAAGCCTAAAAGAGGGAAGGGCAGGGATTTCAGGAGGAAGGTAATCGTTGGACGTTCCATCGCCTCTAATTGCTGCTATAGGTAAAATCAGATCTCCTAGTTTGGTTTTTTTTAATCCTCCGCATTTTCCTAGAAAAAGGACTGCTTTTGGTTTAATTGCTGCCAACAGGTCCATGGTAGTAGCGGCCATTGGACTGCCCATGCCAAAGTTTATTATGGTGATGTTATGGGCTGTTGCGGTTTGCATTGGTTTGCCGTGGCCTTGAATTTCACAGCCAAATTTTTCCGCGAACATTTCTACATAATTGATGAAATTTACAAGTAGTATATATTCGCCAAATTCACTTAAAGAAGTACCGGTATATCTTGGCAGCCAATTTTTAACAATGTCCTCTTTTTTTTCCATTTACCCCTGGGTTTAGTATTTTAGCCTTATGACGCCGCTAAATTTACCGCAATTTGAATATAAAATTAAAAATGAAGATGGTAAAACTTTTCTCTTTGATATTATAAGGAAAAAATTTGTAGTATTAACGCCGGAAGAGTGGGTGAGGCAACATTTTGTTCACTACCTGATCAATTATTATAAATATCCAAAGTCTTTGATAAAAATTGAAACAGGGCACAGGTTTAATACTTTGAAAAAAAGGAGCGATATCATTATTTATAACCGGCAGGGAAAATCTTTAATGGTGGTGGAATGTAAATCCGTTTTAGAAAAAATAAATTCTAAAACATTTTATCAGGTTGCCACTTATAACATGACCATTAAAGCCAAATATCTTGCGGTAACTAACGGATTAAAGCATTATTGCTATATTGTTAATTATGATGATAATAAATATACTTTTTTGGACGAGATTCCTTCTTTTGAAGATGTAAATTAAAAGCTATTCAATAAAAGAATCTTCAAATGATTGCATCCGGATTTAGTTTTACGTAGGAAGTTATTGCAAATATTTTCAATAACTTATATAAAATAATTAGGGAAAGACTTTGAACAGGTAATGAAATGAAACCAGCAAAGCTTCAAAAAAGGCCATGAGACCATTAAAAAATAAATTATTCACTGATGAAAGCGAAAAATGAGGCAGACCCACTTTTAGTTGAGGTTGCCTGGGAAGTATGTAATCAAGTAGGCGGAATTTATACCGTTATCCGTTCCAAAGCGCCCTCTATGATAAGCAATTGGGGTGGAAGTTATTGTCTTATCGGCCCCTACATTCATAAACATATGCCGGCGGAATTTGAGCCAATAAATTCAATAGAGGATGAATTCAGCAAAGCCGCCGAAGTTCTCAGGAAGGATATGGGAATTGAAGTTTATTACGGAACATGGCTGGTTTCCGGAAGGCCCAAAGTTATTCTTATTAATCCGTTCAGTGTTTATGGAAAACTGGGAGATATAAAGTTTTTGTTCTGGGAAAATCACGGGATAAGTACCAATGACGATGAGCTTGTAAATCAGGTTATTGCTTTTGGCTTCGTGGTTAAGTTATATCTAGCGACCTTGGCTAAGCCCGAAATTACCCAGGATCCTATTTTAGCCCATTTTCATGAGTGGATGGCTGGTGCCGCTATTTTGGATATTAAAATGGAAAAAATTCCGGTTTCTACTATCTTCACCACTCATGCTACTTTGCTGGGAAGATATCTTGCAATGAACGACCCTGATTTTTATAATACTTTGCCCTTGGTCAATTGGGAAAAGGATTCAATAAGGTTTAATTCTTTAGCACAAGTTTCTATAGAAAGGGGTGCCGCTCAGAAATCCGATGTTTTTACAACCGTTAGTGATGTTACAGCAAATGAATGCAGAGTAATACTCGGTCGTGATCCTGACCTCATAACGCCTAATGGTCTTAACATCGAACGGTTTACAACATTGTATGAATTTCAGAACATGCATCAGGAGTTCAAGGAAAAGATCAATCAGTTTGTGATGGCACATTTTTTTCCAAGCTATTCTTTTGACCTGACCAAAACCTTGTTCTTTTTCACTTCAGGAAGGTTTGAATATAAAAATAAAGGCTTTGACATCACAGTGGAGGCTTTGGCACGGCTAAACCACCGAATGAAACAGGCCAATATTGATAAAAATGTGGTTATGTTTTTTATTACCAAACAGCCATTTAACAGTATCAACCCTGGCGCACTTCATTCAAGGGCAGTAATGGAGGAAATAAGAGATTCTTGTTCGGCTATTCTAAAAGAAGTGGGAGATCAACTATTTCAGGCAGCCGCATGTAATCCCGAAAGAACAGTGCCTAACCTCAATAATTTCGTGGACGATTACTGGAAGCTCAGGCTTAAAAGGACATTGCAGTCATGGAAGGTAGATTATTTACCTATGATTGTAACGCATAATCTGGTAAATGATAAGGACGACCCTATTTTAAATGCCCTTCGAACGACTAAACTTATAAATTTTGAAGAGGATAGGGTAAAAGTTGTCTATCATCCAGATTTTATTTCTCCTATAAATCCTCTTTTTGGTATGGAATACTGGCAGTTCGTAAGAGGCTGTAATTTGGGGATATTTCCTAGTTATTATGAGCCTTGGGGATATACACCATTGGAAAGTCTGGCCAGTGGTATTCCTGCTGTTACCAGCGACTTATCAGGATTTGGTGATTATGTAGTGAAAAATTATCCCAGCCCCGAAGAAGAAGGGATTTTTGTGGTGAAAAGGAGGAACAGGAGCTTTGACGAAGCTGCAGACCAATTGGCTGCCTATATGCTTAAGTTCGTTAAACAAAACAGAAGAGAGAGAATCAACCAAAGGAATAAGTCAGAAAACACTTCAAATCATTTTGACTGGCCTAATTTAATTTCCTATTATCAGAAAGCCTATAAGCTGGCAATGAAGAAAATGGTTTATTCCAAACTTTAATTGCGCCAATAACAATATTTTCTTCTTAAGAAATGAAGTTTGAGCTTTTAATAGATATAATTGGGTGGATTGGAGGAATTGAAGTTACGATAGGGTATGTGCTTATTTCTCTAAAGAAAATCAAGGCTGAGAACTTCTATTATCAGTTTGTTAACTTAACCGGCGCATTTTTATTAATAATAAATACCTGGTATCATAAAGCATATCCGTCTGCTGTTGTTAATATTATTTGGGTAACGATTGCTGTTTATTCATTTATAAAATACAGATCAGAAAAAGGTGAAAGGAAATTTCCTTAATAATTAACCTGAGTTTTTGAAATAAAAATAAGAAAGATCTGAAAATTGATATTCATCTAGTTTAAATACAAATGAACAGGTCAAAGAAATTTTTTTTAATAATAGCTATCCTGTTTTTTCTCCTGGTGCTTTTTTTTCTATATGACATTTTTACCCGCACTTCTCCGCCCTGGGATAAAGAGAAGAATAAAACAGAAATTGAAAATAAGTAAAGTAAATGCCTTGAGCTTTTTATGTAAATGTGGAATTGTGCGAATAAGTAAATCAGTGCAAATACACATTAAGATGATACACTTAGTAAACCAGGTAGCTTTGAATTATTTTAAATAGTTTATTGCAGAAAATTTAAAGAACAGCATACTTTTGTGCTTTTTTAAACTAACCCTTCAAAAGATCATAATTCTGAAAATTTAAAAGCGTGTTAATTAAACATCAATCAAGAATGATAAGAAGAGATTTATTTATCAGTATAATATCTCTTCTAATGGGCCTGGCCTTGCTGTGGATGACAGGAGAAAATAAAGAAAGCTCAAAGGATAACTTTTTAGATAGAATGAAAAGCGAGATAATGTTTAAGTAATCTTGATCAGAAAATTTGGAAACGTTGAAGTCATTTCTTCTGAATTATTCCCATTAGCCGCTAAGCGTCCTTTAATCAGGATAGAAATTGGTCCTTTCGGATACTAACCAATGCCAATTCCGACTTTAAATTTAGCGGGGATAATAAAAATTAAACGCGGAGTTAATTGCATCTTCAAGAAACTTCACAAAGAAATCAGATTTTCTTAAGTTGTCTACATTAAATACAAACTGCTCCTTCGACGTATCTACAAAAATAGTATAAAGAGGCAGGTCTGTCGGGATGCTAAGATTTACATTTAATATTTTTTCAAAAGGCAAATCAAAGAGGATTTCCTTTTTTGTGTTTGCCCCGCTAAAAATTAACCTCTCATCGGTAACGATCAAAAAACCATAGGAGGATTTATAGATGGCTTCCATTCTGAGTTTTACCTTTTCTAAATAAGGGTAATGAAGGGTCAGTTTTTGCAAAGCTTTTTTTCTAAAGAGTGTAGATGGTTCAAAACCTTCTAATCCTTTAAAATGATAATAATTTGGATCCATTGGTATAGTAGTTAATAAGAGAAATAATGCCTGGACTTAGAGAATAGAAAAATTTTCTATGACTTATTTATAGTGGAGATATTAGGGAAAGTTGCTAAGACAGATTTTGGAGGAGGTGAATTTACTTTAATGGTGAAATTGTAATTGCCATGAGTATATTCAAAAATGGGTTGATATAAACAAAAGTTTAAATTTGGAGAATACCGATGGGTATGGGAAAGAACAACATCAAATAGGACCGGCGTTTCTAACAAATCAGAAGTATTGTCCTTTTTAGAATTTTTATCATTGTCTTCAAATGAGCTTTCAACCAGATATTCAATTAAGCTGCTTACTTTAGTCTGAAAAGAAGTATTTTGAATAGATGAAAAAATATGATTTTCAGTGAATAGAAGAATGTTTAAAAAGTTGATAATCAAACAATATGTTATTATCCGGTTAAACATTTTCTAGGGTTAAATTAAAATATCAAAATCAGGTAGGTTTAATATACCAAATTTTATAATGTTTGCCCAATAAAAAGTTAATAAACTTTTTATTGAAGAGATTTGGGCCCTAAACCTAAAAAGGAGAGGATGGATCGATCAAAATTTCTAAAGAGGGGAAGAGTTCCACTTTTTGATTTTTTTAAAACTCGTCGGATATGGCAAAAAATAAGGCTGTCCTTGTTGTGGGACAGCCCTCTAAAGTTGTGGGACGTACTGGGTTCGAACCAGTGACCCCCTGCTTGTAAGGCAGGTGCTCTGAACCAGCTGAGCTAACATCCCATTTTTTTTAATCCATTTTGTAAATGGGAGTGCAAATCTAGCATAGAAATTTTTTCTTGCAAATTTTAAGTGATTTTTTATTTCTTCTTTTAAAAAATACTTGTTCTAAT
>DASPJL010000094.1:0-35408 GCA_035628645.1 Cytophagales bacterium
TGAATGTGATAATTCAATGCACCTTGTAAATAGGGCTGGTCAGTCCACTGAAATTTGAATTACATGAATGAATATTTAATAACCCTGCTACTAACTGTCAAACTTGCCATTTTGACTACTATAATTTTATTAATTATAGGCATTCCTATTGCTTACTTTTTAGCCAGTTCTTCTTCAAGGTTTAAGCCTGTTATTCATTCTTTGATTAGCCTCCCCCTGGTGCTACCGCCGACTGTTATCGGATATTATTTACTTGTTTCTTTTAGTCCTGACAGTTGGCTAGGTGGTTTCCTCGAAAAACATCTTGGCTTTTATCTTGCCTTTACTTTTGAAGGAATGCTGGTAGGTTCCATTATCTACAGCTTACCTTTTATGATCCAACCTTTGGAATCGGGGTTACGAAGTTTACCCAGTTCCCTTAAAGAAGCTTCCTACACATTAGGGAAAACAAAATGGCAAACTTTATATAAGGTCTTATTGCCAAGTATAAAACCTTCCATCCTCTCTGCTACTATTCTAACTTTTGCGCATACATTAGGAGAGTTTGGAATTGTTTTAATGATTGGAGGAAGTATTCCAGGGGAAACCAAGGTGGCATCCATCGCTATTTTTAATGAGGTAGAAGCTTTAAACTATGCCTCAGCCAATACTTATTCTTTAATACTTTTCACTTTCAGTTTTATTATTTTACTTGGTATTTATCTTATTAATAACCGGCAACACAAACTTTTTTAATGATCGAGTTAAAATACCGCAAAAAGCTAAATTTCTCTTCTTCTACAGCATTTTTAGAAGTGGACCAGAAAATACTTAAACAGGAGTTTTTGATATTGTATGGAAAATCGGGATCAGGAAAAACAAGTTTTTTAAAAATACTTGCTGGATTAATGGACCCGGATGAAGGGAAAATAATCTCGGAAGGAAAAAGTTGGTTTGATAAAAACCAAAACATAAAAGTATCTCCTCAAAAAAGAAATATCGGTTTTGTTTTTCAAGATTATGCTTTATTTCCAAATATGAGTGTAAAGCAAAATGTAGAATTTGCACATGACACAAAAGATTCTGTTTTTTTAAATGAGGTTTTTGAAGTATGTGGGATAAAGGGACTATTGAATAGAAAACCCGATACCTTGTCAGGTGGACAAAAACAAAGAACCGCCCTTGCGCGTGCCATAGTTAAAAAGCCCTCCATCTTAATTTTGGATGAACCGCTTTCTGCACTTGACCAGGAAACACGTTTATCTCTACAGGATGAACTAGTGAGAATTCATAAAAAGTTTGAGTTGACAACGATTATGGTAAGCCATGACCTATCTGAAATAGCAAAACTTGGACATAGGGTTTTGGTATTGGATGAGGGCAAAATTAAGGAGGAAGGTGATCCGATAACTGTATTTTCAAAAGGGAAAGTCAGTGGAAAAGTAAAGTTTGTTGGTGAAATTATACATATAAAAAAGGAAGACATCATATTTGTATTGACCATAGCTTCAGGAAACAATATAGTTAAGGTAGTAGCGACAGAAGAGGATATAAAAAGCCTTGGAGTTGGCGACAAAGTAATGGTTGCCTCCAAAGCTTTTAATCCTATAATTGTAAAAATTTAGGATTAACAGACAAAAACTAGAAGAAGGGAATTGGAAGTGAAACTTCATCATACTACAAATTATCAAATTTCAATAAATGCGAGATATATCCGGAAAACAAATTACATTAAGAACCGCCAAAGCTATAGGAGTGGTTTTGTGTTCTCCCGAAACGGTAGAAATGATCAAAAAGGATGAACTTCCAAAAGGGAATCTATTTGATGTTGCCAGGGCTGCAGGATTTTTAGCAGCAAAAAATACTTCCAACCTTATTCCTCATTGTCATCCTGTTGGAATTGACGGAATGAAAATAGAATTTGAATTTATTAATATAAATAAACACAAAGATGTTCTCGGGAAGGATCTCTTAGAAAAATCGGGTGTCGTAATTCATTCAGAAGCCAAGTCTATAGGAAGGACAGGGATTGAAATAGAAGTATTGACAGGACTTTCAGTAAGCGCTTTGGTCGTCTATGATTTATTAAAACCAGTTGATAAAAACCTGGAAATTACTTCGGTTAAACTTCTCGAAAAAAAGGGAGGGAAAAGCGACAGACAAAAGTTTTTCAATACCTCACCCACCTGTGCCATTTTAGTTTGCTCGGATTCTACAGCGGAAGGCAAAAGGGAAGATTCATCAGGAATACTCATCAGGGAAATGCTTGAAAATGTAAATGCATCAGTTGTTGATTACAAAATTGTACCGGATAACGCTGATACTATTCAGCAACAAATTTTACAGTGGGTAGAAAAGGATATTCATTTTGTCTTTACAACTGGAGGAACAGGACTCGGCCCAAGGGACAATACAGTTTCAGCAGTAAAAGAGATTCTTGAAAGAGACGCTGACGGAATTACAGAAGCGATGAGGAGCTACGGCCAAATGAGAACTCCACTTGCAATGATGTCAAGAGCAGTGGCTGGTTCAATTAAATCTACCACAATAATAACTTTGCCTGGAAGTTCAGGTGGTGCCAGAGAAAGCCTGGAAGCGATATTGCCTGCTGTGTTTCATGCAAGGAAAATGTTAAAAGGTGGGGGGCATTAATTTATAATTCCTTTATTAAGCAAACCCTTATTTGGCCATGTCTTTTTATGATTATCAAAATATTTATTTAGTATCATATAAACCAGGATCGTAAAGACCACACCAATTAAAGAACCAAAATAAATATCAGCGAAGAAGTGCTGGCCTATATATATTCTTGAATAAGAAGCCAGGAAGGCGCATAAAAAAAATAAAAAACCAAGTTTATTTTTCTTGAAAATTAAAGCCAGAAGACAAAAAATGGAAAATGCAGTAGTAGCATGACCCGAGGGAAAGCTGTTATTAGAATACAGTTTTACTCCTTCAATAATATGAAATTCAATATCAAGGTCTTTAAAATATTTAACCGGTCTATACTCGTCCACAAATACAAGTCGCTTTAAAAGCTGCGCAATTAAAGAAGTCAATAAAAAACTAATTAAACCAATAATGGCATATTTATACTTATAACATAGAAGCCCCAGGATAACTATTCCATAAAATATTCCATCTCCAACATTGGTAAAATATCTAAAAAAGTAATCAGAAGAATAATGATTACTTTTATTAATAAAAAGGAATAAATCTATCTTCGAATAAAGCAATAAAGCTGCCCCTCCTATTATTAAAAAAATAAAATAACAAATAAAAAAAAATGACTTCAGTGAATTTTTCATCATACTAACTATGCTTTCAAGCTTCAAAAGTAAAATAAAATAAACATTTCATTCTCATGTCGTCAATAAATGTATTACAAGGACAGAAAACCTTTACAACAGATACAAAATTACCCCATACATCCAGCTTGGCTATGTTAGTTTCCCGAATGCTACTAAAAATAAATTTTTAAGATGTATGTTTTACTTTGGTAGTAAATTTTCTTAACTAAAAACAATGATCTAAATAATTTATCAATGGAAAATATACATTTAAGAGTCTTAAAGGAATTTACGATTGAAACTTTTCTGGAGGTAAATTCACTTATGATTTAAGCTGAACAAAAACAAAGATTAAATTATAACTAAACAAGTATGGAAAAAGTGTTAAAAGCGTTTTTGATAGTCACTTTAGGACTTCAACTGAGTATTTCCCAAGCTCAAAATTCGATTCCTCCGCTCAATAAACAAGTAATAGAGTATGTAAATTCTGTTATTGGGAAACAAGTGGACCGCGGGGAATGTTGGGATTTAGCAAATCAGGCTTTAATAAGAATTGACGCCGTGTGGGACAGAAAATATGCCTATGGAAAGCTATTAAACCCGAAGAAAGATGAAATCTACCCAGGCGATATGATTCAATTTGATGGAGTAAAACTCGAATATCAAAAAGGGAATATGATCTTTAAGGAAGAGATGAAACATCATACAGCCGTGGTATATAAAGTAATAGAACCTGGAGTTTATCAACTGGCTCATCAGAATACAAGCTTTTCAGGAAGAAAAGTAGGTCTTAGTGAGCTAAGGCTGGAAAGTGTTAAGAAAGGCAAAATGAAGTTTTACAGACCTACGAAAGAAAAGATCTAAAAAGCTAAAAACTTTGATAAAAAAAAGAGGCCGCATGGACCTCTTTTTTGTTTAAATGATTCCTTGAAAAGATTGTTATTCTTCTTTTTCAATTCCTAATAGCTCAATATCAAAAATTAATGTAGAATTAGGCCCGATTACCGGTGGTGCACCTCTTTCACCATAAGCAAGTTCTGATGGAATAAAAACTTTGTATTTTGAACCAACTTTCATCAACTGTAATGCTTCTGTCCAACCAGGAATAACAGCGTTAACTGCAAAAGTAACAGGTTCTCCGCGGTCAACAGAACTATCAAAAACAGTTCCGTCAATAAGGGTACCGTGGTAGTGAACTTTTACCCTATCAGATAAAACGGGAGTAGGTCCCGTCCCCTCCTTTATTACTTGATATTGCAATCCCGATTCAGTGGTTCTAACCCCTTCTTTTGTTTTATTTTCTTCTAAAAATTTCCTACCGGCCGAAGCATTTGCTTCTAACTTCTCATTATGAATTTTTTGAAAATAAGTAGCCAGCATATTTTGACCCTCTTCAGAATCGATAAGAAGACTATCATTATTAAATACATCTTTCAACCCTTTTGCAAAAGCCTCAGCATTTACACTATCCAACCCCTGACTTTTGATATTTTTTGCAATACTTATGCCCATACTATAACTAATTGAATCGATTTCAGAATTTAGCGTTTGTGCAGGAACAGAAGCGGAAGCAGTGCTTGCTTTCTTAGAGGTTGTACAAGCAACCGCAAAGACAAAAAGAATTAAATAAACCGAAATAACTTTAAAATTCATAGAAAATAATTTAGGTCGCTAAGTTATGAGAATTATTTAATGATTATAATTTAATTGAAAAAAAATGAATCAATTAAAAACAAGTGATTTAACTGAAAATAAAGGTGTTTATAAAAGAAAAAAGCAAGCAAAAACGCCTGCTTCAATCTTGATATAATAATACTTTAATCTTGTAGGATATAGGAAATTTCGGATACGACCTTTTCTATTCCCTCTTTTAAAGAAATTTGATATTTCCATCCCAGGCGATTAATTTTTGATACATCCATAAGCTTTCTAGGCGTTCCATCTGGTTTAGAAGTATCCCACTTTAGGTCCCCTTTAAATCCAACTGCCTCCTTAATCAAATATGCCAATTCTTTAATAGTTATATCCTCGCCCGTTCCAACATTTACAAATTCCCTTTCATTATAAGATTTCATAAGAAATAAACAAGCCTCTGCCAAGTCATCTACATGAAGAAATTCCCTTTGGGGATTTCCTGTTCCCCATACGGTTACCTCGGCGTTTCCACTTTCTTTTGCCTCATGAAATTTGCGAATTAATGCTGGCAAAACGTGAGAGGTATTCAAATCATAATTATCATTAGGCCCATATAAATTGGTAGGCATCGCAGAAATAAAATTACAGCCATATTGGTCTCTATAAGCTTCGCACATTTTAATTCCGGCAATTTTGGCAATGGCATAAGGTTCATTCGTAGATTCAAGGGTTCCGCTCAATAAATATTCTTCGTTTAAAGGCTGAGGGGCGAGTTTAGGATATATACATGAGGAGCCTAAAAACAATAGCTTTTCAACTTTATTTAAATAAGACTGATGAATTATATTATTCTGTATCATCAGATTTTCATAAATAAATTGGCCCCGATAAGTATTATTAGCAAGAATACCGCCTACTTTAGCAGCAGCCAAAAAAACATATCGAGGCCTTTCTGCTTCAAAAAATTCCTTAACTGCCAACTGATTTGTGAGATCAAGCTCTGAAGAAGTTTTATATACGATATTCGTAAAGCCTTCACTTTCCAACCTTCGAAGAATTGCCGAACCCACCATACCCCGGTGACCGGCAACATATATTTTACTTTTTTTATCCACTTTTATTCGTAGTAGTTCATTATTTTATGACCGCCTTCTTTCAAGAATTTATCTCTTTGAAATAATTTAAGATCAGAGGAAACCATATCTTTTACCAGTGCTTTCAAATCATATTTAGGTTTCCATCCTAACTTTTGCTGAGCCTTAGTTGGATCTCCAATGAGCAAATCTACCTCCGTCGGACGGAAATAATTTTTGTCTACACAAATGATCTCTTTACCAACTTCAACATCGAACTCAGGATTGGTACAGTTAACAACAACCCCTGTCTCTTCTTCATTACTTCCTTTGAATTCCACCTGAATTCCTAATTCTGCAAACACCATTTTTACAAAATCCCGCACCCTGGTTGTAACGCCTGTAGCTATAACATAATCTTCCGGTTTATCTTGTTGCAGGATAAGCCACATTGCCTCTACAAAATCCTTAGCATGCCCCCAATCCCTTTGAGCATCAAGATTTCCTAAGAATAATTTATCCTGTAATCCCAAAGCGATTCTGGCTGCCCCTCTTGTAATTTTCCTTGTTACAAATGTTTCACCTCTTAGGGGAGATTCATGATTAAATAGTATGCCGTTTACAGCAAACATATTATAAGCTTCTCTATAATTTACAGTAATCCAGTAACCATACATTTTGGCAACTGCATAGGGAGATCTGGGGTAGAAAGGAGTGGTTTCTGATTGAGGAACTTGTTGAACTAATCCATACAGCTCAGAGGTAGAGGCTTGATAAATTTTAGTTTTTTCTGTTAAGCCTAAAAGCCTTACAGCTTCTAAAAGTCTCAAAGTACCCAAACCGTCTACATTTGCGGTATATTCAGGGGTATCAAAGCTAACTTTCACATGTGACATTGCCCCCAGGTTATAAATCTCATCCGGTTGTACCTCCTGGATAATTCTGATTATGTTGGTGGAATCAGTTAAATCACCATAATGGAGTTTAAACCGAATATCTTTATCATGAGGATCTTGGTAAAGGTCATCAATTCTTTCTGTATTAATTGAAGAAGTCCGTCGTTTTATCCCATGGACTTCGTATCCCTTATCTAAAAGTAAGTGAGCAAGATAAGCGCCATCTTGTCCAGTAATTCCAGTAATTAATGCCTTTTTCATTCGTTGATTAAGTTAATATTATTAGATGTTATTCCTTTTAAAAATTGAAAGAATCGTTAAAAAGTTATTATAAACACCCATTATACTGAAAATTGTTACTTTAGGTTTTTCCTAGATTAAAAATATAGTAGTTTTGCCTTTAAATAACATATTAATGAATAAAGAGAATCCTTCCTCCCATAATGCCAGACAAACATCAGATGACGAAATAGATTTAGGAAAAGTTTTTGAGAAAATAGGAGATTTCTTTTTAAACACACTTCTTGTTTTTTTTAAGAATATAAAAACTTTTATAATTGTTTTTGTAGTTGGAATGGTGTTGACTTTAGGTTTATATTTTCTCCAAAAGCCGGTTTTTATCTCAGAAATGACCATATCTTCAAGGTTTTTGACAAATGAATTTTGTTCTGTGCTGATAACTAACTTGAATAAATTGGTTGAAGAAGGAAATTATAATCAGTTAGGGCACTTTCTGAAAATAGACAGAAAATTGGTAGAGGATATTGATGAAATAGAATACCAAAATTTAAATAAAAGGTATCAGGATATCGAAAACGATACGGTATTATTACAAACGCCATTTAAAGTTGTGGTAAAAGTAAAGGATAACAACGTTTTAGATACGCTGGGAGGAAGTATTGCTTACTACATTAAGAATAATAAGTACGCCAGAAAAAGGGAAAAAATAGAAATCCAAAACATTAAAGATCAAATAGAAATGTTATCTCTTCAAAGACGATCTTTAGATAGTTTAAAACAAGTTGTGACATCTGCGCTAGCGCCTAGAGAAAGCCGTGCTGGTTTTGTATATGGCGAACCTTACGAACCACTTAATATTTACAAGGAAGAAGCAAATTTCTTTAGTAAGGAACTACAACTTCGAAAAGAACTGGTAGAATCAGAAAGTGTTGAAATTATTAGTGATTTCACCAAATTCAAAGAACCTAAAAGACCAGTAAGCTTAATAAAAGCTATCTTTTTTGGTGTTCTGTTTTCGTCTATTATTGCCATTTTAATTATTATATCTAAAGAAATCGGCTCTGCCCTTAAAAGATATGAGATGAAGAAAACGGAAGAAACGCCTCTATAATTGAAAGAATTAACAAAAAATACTTTATCCTTATTTTTAAAAGAATTCTCTCTTGAGTTTAGGCAAAGAAGTACTATAAATGGAATAATAGTTTATCTGATCAGTACCATTTTCATTTGTTATCTCAGTTTTAACCTTAAAGGCCAGGTTTTAGATAACATTACCTGGAATGCACTATTCTGGATAATTACACTCTTTACTGCTATAAATGCTATTGCAAAAAGTTTTATGCAGGAAAGTGAAAGCAGGTTCCTATATTATTACACCATATCCTCACCACAAGCCATAATTATTTCAAAAATTCTATACAATTTCTGTTTAATGGGTATGCTTTCCATTCTGGCATTTGTATTTTATTCTCTTGTCTTGGGAAATGTAGTGGAAGATGCATGGCTATTTACCATTAACCTTATTTTAGGAGCTTTTGGGTTTTCTTCTACTTTAACAATGGTTTCATCCATAGCTTCGAAGGCAGGAAATAGTACAGTTTTAATGGCGGTATTGAGTTTCCCGGTTATTTTGCCGATGCTGTTGTTATTAATTAAAGTGTCAAAAAATGCGATAGACGGCCTGGATAGGTCTGTCAGTTTGAATCATATCGTAACACTTCTGTCAATTAATGTGATTGTTATCACTATTTCTTATCTTCTATTTCCATACCTCTGGCGCAGCTAGTATCTTTGCATGATTTAAAAAGAGCCTAATTAATTCTCATAAAGCTCTTCATATTTATAAATTCCTATTATGAAGTTTACCTGGTGGAAAATATTAGCAATACTTCTTTTACTTTACACAGTGATTGGAGGATTTCTCATGGATGTACCAAGACTTACCCAACTTCAAGAGTCAATAAGGAACCAGTTTTTCCATGTGCCGATGTGGTTTTCAATGATATTATTGCTGATAGGATCTGTGGGGTATGCCATTGCTTTTCTCAGAACCTCAAACCTTAAATATGATATTATCGCCGCAGGGCTAGCCAATACTGCAATTGTTTTGGGAGTTCTAGGATTGCTTACTGGTATCATCTGGATGAAGTTTACCTGGATCTCTAAGGCAGGTGTATGGTGGGTAAATGATCCTAAGCTTAATTGCACAGTTATTGGCATGTTGATATATCTTGCTTACTTTATCTTGAGAGGCTCACTTGATGATCCGTTTCAAAAAGCAAGAATCAGCAGTGTATATAATATTTTCGCGTTCGCGACCTTAATTCCCCTTTTATTTGTTCTACCAAGATTGACAGATTCTCTTCACCCTGGCAATGGAGGAAATCCCGGTTTCAACGCTTATGACATGGATAATAAGCTAAGAATGATCTTTTATCCTGCCGTTTTGGGATTTACCTTATTGGGTGTATGGATTTCCAGTCTTTGGTCACGACTAGTTTTTCTAAAGCAAAAAATGTATGAAAATTCTTAAGTGTGTAATCCTGTTTTCTTTATTATTCTTATTGCTTACTCCACCTTCTTTTTCGCAAAAAATAGAAACACAGGAAAGTGATTATAAAAATTGGGAAGTGGAAATGGCTGATGAGCTTAGGGCTGATGGGAAAATTTATGTAGTAGTGGCAGTACTGACAACTATTTTGCTTGGTTTAATTGTTTATACAATTACCATCGACTGGAAAATTTCAATTTTAGAAAAAGAACTCCATCAAAAAACTCAAAAATAAAATGAAAAAAACTCATATAATAGGAATAGGAGTAATTGCAATTGCTATCGTTATCATTATATCTACTGCAGGCGACGCTAGTACTTATGTTACTTTTAATGAAGCAGCCGAAATGGCACAGGAGGGAGACAATAAATCAATTCATGTGGTAGGAAAACTGCCGAAAACACCTAACGGTCAAATAAAGGGAATTGAAGAAAGCCCCGATAAATTGTCTTTTTCTTTTCTACTGGAAGATAATAATAAAAAATTAGAGAAAGTCTATTACAATAATCCTATCCCTGCCGACTTTGTAAGATCGGAACAAGTGGTAATTATTGGTTCCTACAAAAAAGATGTTTTTGTTGCCGATAATATCCTTTTGAAATGCCCTTCCAAATACGAAGAAAATAAGCTTTCCATAAAATAGAAATCCAACTATGCTACATTTAGGAATTGGGAATGCAGGACATATGTTCCTGATCATATCGTTTGTGACTGCACTGTTGGCTTCCATTGCATATTTTTCTGCTGCCTCCAACGAGAGTCTGGAAAATTCGGGCTGGAAAAAACTAGGTCGAAGTTTATTCTACCTCCACGGTGTTGCTGTTATCGGCGTAGTTTTTTGTTTATTCTACATCATATATAATCATTACTTTGAATATCAATATGCCTGGAGCCATTCCTCCAGGGAACTTCCTATATACTATATGATCTCCTGTTTCTGGGAAGGACAAGAAGGAAGTTTTCTTCTTTGGATTTTCTGGAATGCCGTTCTTGGAATTATTCTTATAAATACAAATAAATTTTGGGAAGGGCCGATAATGACCATCTTCGCATTGGTTCAGGCTTTCCTCACTTCAATGATCTTAGGCGTGGTACTGGGAGATTTAAAAATCGGAAGCTCTCCATTTATTTTGATGAGAGAAGCAAACCTTGACGCTCCCATTTTTTTAGCAAACCCCAATTTTATCCCTGAAAATGGAAAGGGTCTAAATCCTTTGCTTCAAAATTACTGGATGGTGATCCACCCTCCGACATTGTTTTTAGGATTTGCAACTACCCTTATTTCCTTTGCCTATTGTATAGCTGGCCTTTGGAAGAAAAAATTCAAAGAATGGGTCAGACCTGCCTTACCATGGTCACTTTTCTCTGCACTGGTTCTGGGTTTAGGAATTTTAATGGGTGGATATTGGGCTTATGAAACCCTTACTTTTGGTGGTTACTGGAACTGGGATCCTGTAGAAAATGGCGTTTTCGTTCCATGGCTTATCCAAATTGCAAGTATTCATACTTTAATAATATTCAGGAAAAATAATAAAGCATTAAGAGCTTCTATACTCCTTGTAATTGCTACATTTTTACTCGTTCTATATGCTACTTTTCTCACCCGAAGCGGCGTATTAGGAGACGCTTCCGTGCATTCTTTTACAGATCTAGGTCTTTCAGGACAATTACTGATCTATTTATTCTTTTTTATTTTCCTTTCTGTTTTCTTTGTAGCAAAAACCTGGAAAGAAATACCTGACCAAGATGAAGACGTATCCGTCTATAGTCGCGAATTCTGGATTTTCATTGGCGCTATCGTTTTGTGTTTATCAAGTTTTCAAATATTAATACCAACCTCATTCCCTGTAGTTAATAAAGTTGTCGGCTTTTTTGGAGGTGTTTCAAAACTTGCGCCTCCTGCAGACCAGGTTGCTTTTTACAACAACTGGCAAATCTGGACTGCCGTACTAATTGCTTTACTTTCAGGGACAGGACAATTTTTCTGGTGGAAAAAGATGGATAAAGATCAATTGAAAAACTCTTTAATCCTTCCTATTATAGCAACATTGGTAATTTCTGCCTTGATCATTGTACTTTCTGCTATAAATAATTTCGAATATATTATTCTCCTTACCGCCGGTGTTTACTCGATCATTGCCAATTCCATCATTATGGTCAATGTATTAAAAAACAGTCCTTCTCTTTCCGGAGGCTCTATGGCGCACATTGGTATTGGAATGATGCTGATCGGAATTCTTTATTCTTCGGGTTATTCAAAAACCATTTCTAAGAACAACTCAGGTTTTCTCTATAATGAAGAATTTGATGAAGAAACCAATAGGGATCACGTCCTTCTTTGGGTTAATAAGCCGCAGAAAATGAAGGATTATAACCTAACCTATAAAGGACAATTCGTAGAAGCAGAAAACTATCCTGGATTCATAAAAAAAACCTTCCTTGAAGAAACTGGAAGTTTAGGCAAATTTTTAGCGAAAAAGGATATTTTTTATGAAGATAAAAAATATTTTTCGCAAGGTGATACTGTTAAAATTCATCCTGAAAACACTTACTTTGGGGTAGATTATAAACAGCCAAACGGCAAAGTTTTCTCCTTGTATCCAAGAAACCAGGTAAATGAACAAATGGGTGGGAATACCCCTTCGCCGGATATAAAAAGAACCCTAACAAAAGATCTTTATACACATGTTTCTGCTATTGCGCCCACAAGTGATGAAATTGAATGGGGGGAGATGGAAGAATTTAAGGTTCAAAAAGCGGATACTTTCTTTATAAATGACTATGTAGCTGAGATCATAAATGTTGAAAAGGTAGATGAAATTCCAGGCATCGTTCTAGGACCGGAAGATGCTGCCGTTAAGATAAGAATAAAAATCTTGGACTTTAATCAGGAATATATTGCCGAGCCTTTGTTTATTATAAAAAATGGTGTTGTAGGAAGAATACCAGAAGTGGTAACTGATTTGGGATTAAAAATCACAGTCTTAAATATTACCCCTGAAACCGACACCTTTCAACTTGGAGTACATGCTGTTCAAAAGGATTGGATAATTATGAAAGCCATGGAAAAACCTTTGATCAATGTCCTTTGGCTAGGTACACTGGTAATGGTTTTCGGGTTTTGCGTAGCCATCTACCGGCGTTATAATGAATTCAGGAAAATGAGAGATAAAGGAATAGAGTAGCTTTTTTAACATTATAGTCTTTTGGGAAAATACTATAAGATTTCAATAATTGGTTCTGGAAATGTAGCCTGGCATCTAAGCCAGGCACTAGAAAATGCGGGCCATTCTATTCTTGAAATTTATAGTCCAAATATAAAAAACGCTAAAAAGCTATGCGCTAAACTTTATGAGGCGGTTCCTACAGATAGTCTTAATTTTCTTGCATCCAAAGCAGAGTTATTTATTATTGCTGTAAGCGACAAAGCCATTTCCAGTGTAGCAAAGGAAGTTAGGATTCCTGAATCTTCCCTCATAGTCCATACCTCCGGAACAGAATCTATTGAGACTCTTAAAGATTTGCCCAATCCTTACGGCGTTTTTTATCCCATTCAAAGTTTTTCAAAATCGAGGAAAATTAACTTTAAAGAGATTCCTGTTTCCATAGAATCCTCGGACAAGGGGAGCCTTGCGTTTTTGCAGAAAGTAGCAGAATCTATTTCCAAAAAGGTTTTGAAACATTCCACAGAACAAAGAAGAGTTATACACTTAGCTTGTGTTTTTGCCGCCAACTTTACCAACCATATGTTTACCATTTCAAAAGGATTGTTGGAAAGCAATAAATTAGACTTCAATTTGGTAAAGCCTTTAATTCTTGAAGTAGTAAGCAAGGCTTTGGAGATTGGACCGGAAAATGTGCAAACGGGCCCGGCAATCCGAAAAGATTTTAACACTATTAATAAACACCTGAGTTATTTGTCAGAGGAGCAAGGATTGACGGATATTTACAAGTCTGTTACGGATGATATTATTAAGACCCATGACTAATTGTCTGAAGCGTGCAATAAGGATTTATAAAAAGATCGTCTATTTTTAATGCAAAATTTATAATTGGGCTTTAATTGCCTAATTTCCCACTTTCTTGAATTTTTTCATTAATAGATTGACCAGTATGAAGGATTTGAACTGCCTTTTACTTAAAGTAATTCTTGTTTTTACCACCCTTCTTTTGTTGATTCCTTTTAACGGATATTCAGATAAATTAAAAAGCGCGCTTAAGCAATTAAATAAAGGCAATTTTGAAAAGAGCAAAAAATTATTGGACAAAAGCTTGTCCAAAGAGGAAGTAAACCCGGGCGCAAAATATATTTATTCCTTGTACTATACCAGGATAGACAATAGCGCTTATAACATTGATAGTGGCTATAATTATATTCTTACTTCCATTGAAGAATTTCGGACGCTTGACGATAAAAACAAAAAAAAATTAGCTAAGCTTTATATTAACGACTCTACCCTTGCCCGCCAAAAAGCAAGAATTGAAGAAATTGCCTTTGCCAATACTACGGAAATAAGCACGGAAGAAGGATACAATAAATTCATTGATCAATTCGCAACATCTTCCCAAATACCGTTGGCAATTAAGCGAAGGGATGAAATCGCGTTCAATAAAGCGTTGAGCTTAAATACATCCAAAAGCTACTTTGAATTCCTCCAAAAATATCCACAGTCGGAATTGAGTGAACAGGCCCGTGAAAATTACGAATTAAAATTATTCCAGGAAGCCACAGGGACAGGAACGTTAAACGGATATATAGAATTTTTAAGAAAAAATCCTGAAAGCCCCTATCGAATGAGGGCTGAGGAAAAAGTATTTAAAATATCCACAATCCTAAATACAAAAGAGAAATATACAGAATTTATCCAAAGATTTTCTTCCAGTGCATTTGTCCGGTCAGCGTTTACTTACCTGCTATTTCATTACCTTGAAGAAAATAACCTGGATGAATTTATAAGGAAGTATCCAAACAATCCCTATTCATCGAAAGCCGCACAGCTACTTACCCGGCAGGATTCCATATATTATGCTTTTTATGACAACAATAAATTCGGATTCATTAACGAATTAGGAGGACAACTTTCCAAAGCAAGATTCAATGGAGTGCCGGATGATTATTTATGCAATGGAATCGGGGATGAATATATCTTATTTACCAAGGATGATAAACTGGGCGCCATAGATAAAACGGGAGCGTCCATTCTTCCTCCCGAATTTGATGAAATAGAGAAAATAGGAATAGCTACTTTGGCTGCAACTAAAGATACGCTTATTTATCTCTATTTAATGGATGGTACAAAACTTCTAAAAGAAGGGTTTCAGGATGTCCAAAAACTAAATCCTGCTTTTATAAAGGTAAAAAGTAAAGGCTTGTGGGGAATAAGAGGTTTAAACGGAGCTGAAGTTTTAGCCGCTTCTTATGATAATATTTCACTTTACATAAAGGATTTTTTTGTACTTAAAAGAAAGGGTAAATACGCAATAACCAGAAGTAAAGATTTGGTTGATATTGCCGAAACCGGCCAAATAAATCTTGATTTTAAATACGATTATTATGAGGAAATCGGGGAAGATTTTTTGAAAGTAGGAATAGATAACAAACAGGGAGTAATTGACAGCACTTTACAGACGGTCCTTCCAATTAATTATTCTGCTATAACCAAAACAGACAATGCGTGGCTTACGAAGAAAAATGGCGGAATAGAAATATTTAATGAAAAAGGAAGTCTGCTATCCGGAATCGTTTATGATAAGGTGGTTCGGGGAAATGGAATTTTTGCCGTAAAACATCAGAAAAAGTGGGGAATGATAAGCGACGCCGGATTAGCGCTTTTGCCCTTAGAATATGATTCCATTGTCATTATTGGTGATAAAATTTCTTTAATCTATAAAGATAATAAGACTTCCGGCTTTTTCAACTCAGAAAAAACTATTGACCTACCGGAATTTGAGAAAATAGAAGTACAAACAACTGTTTTAAACCCACAAGATAGCGCCAAAGAACAATATCTTATTCTTGTAGGAAAGGATGGGAAATTGGCTATAGTAGATGAAAGGGGTAAATCTATTTTAAAAACCAGGTATGATAAAATTAAAGTAATTACCAACAATTTATTTGTTGTTGAACAAAGAGGAAAAGCTGGGATCGTAGACTCAGTTGGGAAAGTTCAGCTTCCCTTAAAGTATGATGCCATTGGAAATTACAAAAATGGATATGTTTCTGTCCTTAAATCATCCAAATTTGGCATCTTTAACGCACGGAATAATATTTTTATACAACCTAAATTTGATGCATTGATCAAAGTCTTTAATCCTGAAAGAAAGATTTTCCTTGCATTAGATAAGGGCGCTTATGCCTTTCTTGACGAAAAAGGAAAGCCCATTTCAGAGCATAAATTTAAGGAAGCAAGTCATTGGAAGGGAGACACCGTATTGGTGAAGGAGGGAAATGAATTTTATTTGTATTCAATAGAATCTAAGGAAAAAATTTCCGATGTTTTTCAGTCCATTAAATTCATAAATGATAGCGAAACAGAACGGCTGGGCGTAATTTATAATGATGCAAAATATGGCGTTATCAGTAATAAAAATGGCTTCATTGTTCCTTTAAAATACAATGATGTAACTAACCTTGGAACCTCTGAAAGGCCTTTCTTCATGGCAGAGCATCAAGTCGAAGAAGCGGATTTATATGTCGTTTTATATATCAATTATAAAGGTGACTTGGTGATGTCCCAAGCGTACAAATCCGGTGAATATGAAAAACTACTCTGCCAGGATTGATTTTAAATTTTAATTTAACTTCCGAGAAAATTCCATGCTTCAAAAAATAAAAGAAACGGCCGCCTTTTTAGCAGACAAAAAAATATCTAATCCTGAAACAGGTATTGTTTTAGGGACAGGACTTGGTCAGTTTGCTGATAAGATTGAAGTTATTACTTCGATAGATTATAAAGATATTCCACATTTCCCCTTAGCCACCGTGGAATTCCATACCGGAAAATTAATCTTTGGGAAAGTAGGAAATAAAAAAGTATTGACAATGCAGGGCCGGTTTCATTATTACGAAGGCTATAGCATGCAGGAAATTGTTTTCCCTATCAGGGTAATGAAACTATTGGGGATAAAACATCTTCTTCTCTCCAATGCTTCCGGCGGCATTAATTTATCCTTTAAAAAGGGAGATATAATTATTATTGATGATCACATCAACCTGCTGCCTTCCAACCCCTTGGTTGGGAAGAATATAGATGAACTTGGACCAAGGTTTCCTGATATGAGTCAACCTTATTCATCACGATTAAATGACCTTCTTGAAAAAGTAGCAAAAGAACAAAATTTAAATCTGAAGAAAGGAGTATATGTATCTGTGCCGGGGCCAAACCTGGAAACTCGTGCAGAGTATAGATTTTTAAAAACGATCGGCGCTGATATGGTGGGAATGTCTACAGTTCCTGAGGTAATTGCGGCCAATCATATGGGGCTTCCCTGTGCGGCTGTTTCTGTTATAACGGATGAATGCGATCCCGATAATCTTAAAGCGGTAAGCATTCAGGAAATCATAGCTACAGCAAAGACGGCAGATTCAAAGCTTGCCAGCGTTTTTGCTGAAACGATAGTTAGGTTATAAACCTTCCCTATTGCTTCAAAAAAAAGACTTGCCTATTCAGCAAGTCTTTTTCTTTGAGTAAACTAAAATTATTGATTTTCAAAAAATATAACTCTTTCTAAAATTTCTTTTCATTGAGAAAGTCATTACTGGCTTAAGCTTTGATGCTTAGGCTCGACTTCATTTTAAGCCTCTTTTCCAATTCTTCAAAAGAAGCCCGGAATTTTTTATCTGAATCCCTCATATCAGACACTGACTGCACAGCATGAATTACCGTACTATGATCTCTTCCGCCAAAATGATAACCAATGGATTTTAAAGAGAACTTAGTATACTCTTTGGCAAAATACATGGCCACCTGCCGTGCCATTACAATATCTTTTTTCCTGGTTTTAGCTTTAAGCTCCTCCAGCTTAATATCAAAATATTCAGCTACGGATTTTTGAATAAAGTCAATCCCCACTTCAGTTTCTATATTTTGTATAATGTTATTTAAGGTTTGTTTTGCCAGTTCTAAGTCGATTTCCCTTTTATTTAAAGAGGCATGTGCAATCAAAGAAATCAAAACGCCTTCAAGTTCACGAACATTTGTATCCACACTATATGCCAGATATTCAATTACCTTGTCCTGAATCCAGATGCCATCTGCCTGCATTTTATTTTGAATGATGGCAATTCGCGTTTCAAAGTCAGGAATTTGAATATCGGTAGTTAATCCCCATTTAAATCTTGAAAGCAACCTTTCTTCCAAACCCTTCAAATCTCTCGGCGCACGATCACTCGTCATCACGATTTGTTTGCCGGATTGGTGAAGGTGATTAAAAATATGAAAAAAGATCTCTTGTGTTTTCTCCTTACCCGCTAAAAACTGAATATCATCGATCAACAACACATCGATTTGCAGATAGTAATTTCGGAAGTTATCAATATTGTTGTTCTTTAATGCTTCAATAAATTGATTTACGAAGTTCTCAGAAGAAACATACTGAACTATCTTTCCTGGTTGATTTGAAACTATATAATTGCCGATTGCTTGTATCAAATGGGTTTTACCTAGTCCCACACCTCCGTAAACCATCAATGGATTAAAAGATGTTATACCCGGCTTATTGGCTACAGCAAAACCAGCAGATCTTGCCAGTCGATTGCAATCGCCTTCAACAAAATTTTCAAAAGTATAATTTTTGTTGAGCTGAGTTTCGTGCTTTATTGGATTTATATCCCGGAGTTCAAAAGGAGATTTTAGATCTTTATTCAAATTGCCTGCGGAAACTGCAGCCTTTGATGTCGGAATGTTTACCGTAAAAGGTTTATTGTTCTCATTTCCCTTATCCACAATGATGGAATATTCTAACCTGCCATCGCGGCCAAGTTCTTTATCTATTGCTTTTCTTAATAAAGTAATATAATGTTCTTCAAGCCATTCATAAAAAAATTGACTTGGAACCTGAATTGTAAGTACACTATTAACGAGTTTCAGTGGCACTATCGGCGTAAACCACGTGCGGAAGGCTTGTTCGCCTATGCTCTCCCGTATTATACGGAGACAGTTATTCCACACTGATAGACAGTCTTTTACCATTAGAAAATGTTAAGGAATTATTAACTATTGTACCCTTTTCTTAACAGGGGGTTCAAATTTGAAAAAAAAAAAATTAACAAAAAAGGGGCGAACACACTTGACTTTTTAGAAACATTGTAAGCTGTTGATATAAGCATCTTTCTTTTTAAGATTCTTTTAAAATTCCAATCATTTCTTTTTTTTATTCATCTTTCACTTTAAAAATGCAATCGTCAGGTTAAAAAAGAAAACAATAAATCCATTGCTTTTTACGAGAAAAAGAGTTAACTAAATCAAATTTCACCTCGTAAACTAGCATTTTCTTCAATCCTTTGATTCCCTTTCTTCTAACCACTGCTTATTAAATTGTTTCCCCTTATTCATACCACTATAAATTTGAGAATAAGCGCTTTATTATAATTCAATAAAAAAGCTGGTTCTATTAATATTGAATACGTTTAATTTGAGTGACTAAAAAATCTCTTGTTTCAACAAATTAAGAGTAATCTCTTTATTCGAGGAAATAAAAAATGAATGATAGAAATAGATTAAAGAAAGATTAATTTTATTCAAAAAAGTCAGAATGGAAAAAGAAGGAAATAATTTTCTTTTTAAAGAATTTGAAACTGTCAGCGAGGAGAATTGGAGCTTGCAAGCTCAAAAAGAAACCGGAAGAGCCGAATTGACCTGGAAGTCCTATGAAGGTTTTCCCATAAAACCTATTTACTCAAAACCTGATTTAGAGAATTCAGAAAAGGGTCTGTTCCAGCACAATCAGGAGAAAGAGTGGCTATTGGTGGATAGCATTGAAGTTAATGATGAAATAGAAGCCAATAAGCTAGCCCTCTCCTCTCTTCAAGGTGGTTCTAACGGCATCCATTTCCATATAAATAAAGCGTCTCTCCAAATAGATAAATTATTAGAAGGTATCTGGATAGACAATTGCCTTATAGCATTATCCTCTGGTTATAACTCTCTTAACACAGTTAAAAATTTCCTTGATTATTATAAAAATCAAAATCTCGCTCCTGATGACTTAAGAGGATGGTTTAATTTCGACCCATTGAAAATGTGGTTGTTAACAGGGAAAAAACATGAAGGCCTTCCCGAAGATCTGGAGAAACTATTTCAACTATCCTCTTCATTTCCAAATTTCCGGTGCTTAACAATTAATTCACATCAGTTTGTAAATAGTGGAGTTGATATTATCCAAGAAATAGCTTTTTGTTTGGCCACAACAGTAGAGTATTTAGAGGCGCTGAAATCGAAGAAGTTTGAGCTGAAAACAGCCGTAGGAAAGATATTATATTCGCTAACGGTTAGCACAAACTTTTTCTTAGAAATATCCAAGCTCAGGGCTCTTAGAGTGTTAATCAGCAAAATTTTCAAGGGTTATGATATAAAAATAAGTCCCTCAGAAATCGCTATTCACACTCAAACTTCCTATTGGAACAAGTCTTTACTGGATTGGGAGAACAATATTATAAGAAACAGTGCTGAAGCAATGGCTGGGATAATAGGAGGCGCCAATTACCTGACCATTACAGATCATAACCAAAACAGGAATAGCGACAGAAATTTTACTTCCCGGGTTTCAAGAAATATTTCTCATTTATTAAAAGAAGAGGCCTATTTAAATAAAGTGACCGATCCTTCTGCCGGATCCTATTACATAGAAAATTTAACCGCTCAGATCGCAGAACAATCCTGGCAATTGTTCCTGGAGCTGGAAAAAAAAGGAGGATTCATTCAATGTGTAGAAAAGGGTATTATCCCGAGGGAAATAGATAAAATAAAAGCTAAAAGAGTTAAGAATTTCGATCTAAGAAAGGATCATCATATCGGTGTAAACATTTATCCAAACTTAAAAGAACCCACGCTCCCTCATTTCACAGAAGGTGAAAATCTTAATTCATTGATTAAACAACAGAAAATATCACAGGACATTGAAGATTTAAGGGCATGGGTAGAAACTAAATTTACTAAAACAGGTGACAGGCCTAAATTGCTCGTTTTGAATTTGAAAAATGAACAACTGAGCAAGCCAACACAGTCTTTTATCAAAAACATATTTACCAGCATAGGGTTTCTGGTGGAGTTTAATCAGGATTTAACCGGCTGGCATCAGATGAATGTACCTATGGGAAAATATGACTTGCATCTTGCCTTTATCAATACTGACATAAAAGAAAATCTTTCACCCATTAAAGAAATGGCTTCTGTTTACCCGGTCATTGTAACTTCTTCTGAGGTGCTCGAAATTGAGGAATTAAATAATTATAAACCTTTGGATCAATTGGCCCTGCACGAAAATTTAAAAAACCTATTGTTAAATCTTAATAACAGAAAAAAATGAGCAGACCCGATTTTTCAAAAATTAAGATTAATTCTTCCGATATATCAACACCTTCAATAAAAGACGATGAAGATTTTTGGCTTACGGCGGAAAAGATAAAAGTAAAAGGCTTATTTACAGAAGAAGATGTAAAAGACGCAGAACATCTGGCATTTACCTCAGGATTTCCTCCTTATACCAGAGGACCATATGCTTCTATGTATATTACAAAGCCCTGGACAATCCGGCAATATGCTGGATTTTCTACAGCAGAAGAGTCCAATGCTTTTTATAAAAGAAATCTGGCCGCCGGACAAAAAGGATTATCCGTAGCATTTGACCTGGCAACCCATCGAGGATATGATTCAGATCATCCTAGAGTAGAAGGGGATGTTGGAAAGGCTGGTGTGGCCATCGACTCCATTCAGGATATAAAAATTTTGTTCGATCAAATTCCTTTGGATGAAATTTCTGTTTCCATGACAATGAATGGAGCAGTAATTCCCATTTTAGCCTTTTATATAGTCACTGCGGAAGAACAAGGCGTGTCACCTGAGAAACTTTCCGGCACCATTCAAAATGATATATTGAAGGAGTTTATGGTAAGGAATACCTACATTTATCCGCCTTCCCACTCCATGAGGATCGTCGCTGACATTTTCGAATATACTAGCCGAAGAATGCCCAGGTTCAATTCGATCAGTATAAGTGGCTATCATATGCATGAAGCAGGAGCGCCGGCTGATCTTGAACTTGCCTATACTTTAGCCGATGGACTGGAATACATCCGGACAGGAATAAAAGCGGGAATTGATATTGATAACCTCGCTCCCAGACTTTCATTTTTCTGGGCAATCGGAATGAACCATTTTATGGAAATTGCGAAATTGAGGGCAGGAAGAATGCTTTGGGCAAAGATTGTAAAACAGTTTAACCCCAAAGACCTTAAATCTTTGATGCTTCGAACACATTGCCAGACTTCAGGATGGAGCCTTACTGCTCAGGATCCTTATAATAATGTCGCAAGGACTTTTGTGGAAGCTTTAGCCGCAGTAATGGGACATACTCAGTCATTACACACCAATGCTTTAGATGAAGCCATTGCCCTTCCCACCGATTTTTCTGCCCGGATAGCCAGGAATACCCAACTCATTTTGCAGGAAGAGATGAACCTTACAAAAGTGGTTGATCCTTGGGGAGGTAGTTATTATGTGGAATACCTGACAGATCAACTTTGTAAAAAAGCCTGGGAATTGATTACGGAGGTAGAAGAATTAGGTGGAATGTCTAAGGCCATAGAAAAAGGTCTTCCTAAAATGAGGATAGAAGAAGCCGCAGCGATAAAGCAAGCAAAAATAGATTCCGGAAGGGAAGTTATCGTGGGCGTAAACAAATACAAAATAGAGGAAGACATTTCCCTGAATTTACTAGAAGTTGACAATACGATTGTAAGAGAAAAACAAATTACCCGACTTAATGAGTTAAAGAAATCAAGAAATCAGGCTGAGGTAGAAGAAGCTTTATTTGCAATTACCAAAGGTGCAGAATCCGGGAAAAATTTGTTGGAGTTGGCCATTGTAGCTGCCAGAAAAAGAGCTACTTTAGGTGAAATTTCCGATGCAATGGAAAAAGTTTTTGGCAGACATCAGGCCAATAATGCTACTTTATCAGGAGTATACATGAAAGAGGCAGAAAACGACAAGGGCTTTAAGGAAGCTCAAAAGCTTTCAGATGAATTTGCTGAAATTGACGGCAGAAGACCCAGAATAATGATCGCAAAAATGGGACAGGACGGCCATGACCGGGGAGCAAAAGTAATCGCCACTGCATTTGCCGATATGGGATTTGATG
The DNA here is from genome assembly GCA_035628645.1 of Cytophagales bacterium. Taxonomy (GTDB): domain Bacteria; phylum Bacteroidota; class Bacteroidia; order Cytophagales; family Cyclobacteriaceae; genus DASPJL01. The sequence continues at coordinate 23,022 of DASPJL010000094.1, forward strand.
TAGATATAGGCCCTTTATTTCAAACACCTGAGGAAGTGGCAAAGCAAGCCGCAGAAAATGATGTGCACCTGATTGGCGCTTCAAGTCTTGCAGCCGGTCACAAAACTTTAATTCCGGGATTAATACAAGCATTAAAGAAACTCGGAAGAGAAGATATATTGGTTGTGGCAGGAGGCGTAATCCCCCTGCAGGATCATAAATTCCTTTATGATTCGGGAGTATCAGGCATTTTCGGTCCGGGTACCAATATTACAAAAGCAGCTATAGAAATTTTAACCAGGCTAATTAAAGAATATAGTTAATCATTAATTCAATTTAGAAGAGAGAAAAATGAAATTTAGCCATCTTATCCTTGGTGTCTTTATCACTGTAGGGTTTAATTCCTTTGCTCAAAAATCTGAAAAACCATTAAGAAAAATACAGGAAGCCTTTGCCGAAGGAAAGTATAAAAAATCACATAAAAAAGTGGAAAAATTAGCTTCAAAATTAGAAAAGGCCACAAGAAAAAAAGATCCATTCTCGCTGGAAGCAGCCTATCTGTATAAGGCGAAAAACATTGAAGCACTAAACCGGTATACCCAATTGCAAATCGCTATTGACAAGTACCTTCAGTTCGTGTCCCAAAACAATCCCGAAAACCAACAGAACATTGCCAAAGCAAAATTGAATGTAGCAGAAATATACCTTGATTATGGCAATGGAGTAAAAGCAGATAGCCTTATTGTGAATGCTTTTGATTTAATAAAAGACAGTCTTGAGGTTTTCGGCAAAAAGGCATTTCTTAAATTAATTTATTTAAAATCTCAGGCGCTTTCTCTCAACGGATATTACAACGAAGCATTGGATTCACTAGGAAATCATTTGGTGACTTTAAAAAAGGAAGCAGAAATTCCCTATAAAGCTTTAAAAAGAACGTTAGGCAAAAGTGCAAAAATAGAATTTGATGAACGCAGGCTTTTATATAGTAATTGGGTAAATGCCTACGCCCGATTATATATTAAAAAAGGAGACCTTGCAAAAGCAGATTCCGTAATTTCGGCCAATAATCTATGGTTTAAAAAAAACCTGGATAAGGATGAATTGCCTTATTACGAAAGTCTTTATTTAGCAGGATTAGTATTTGATTATACAAACAACAAAAAATCCTCCATTTCTAATCTTCAAACAGCCTATAAACTTTCTACTAAAGAGCATGAGAAAGCCCATCGATTTACGCTCAACATTCAGGAAACGCTGTTGCTTACCTACCTTAAAAATGATTATAAAGGGAAAAAATTCAAGAAAGGTTTGAAGAAATTCAAAAAAACAGTTGCAAGAACCTACTCGAAAAAATCATCTAATTATTTAAGATTTCAGAATATATATTATCAACGAGAAATTTTTCAACAAAAAATCAAAGAAAAGGATAAGAAATATGAACAATTGTTAGGCAGCAGTTTTTTACCTTTTGATCATCCTGTTAGAATTCCTCTATTGATGCAACTGGCTCGCCTTCATTTGCTAAATAATCATTTTACAGAAGCGGAAAAAACACTGGAAAAAATCTCCAAAGTTAGCGAACACCTTAATGGAGAAACTTCACCCGCTTATCATTTAAATCAAACCCTGCTTGCAAATCATTTGATTGACTACTCAAATGATTTAAAGAAAGCGTCGGGAATATATGAAAAAGGTTTCCTGGGAGTTTTAGAAAAGGAACTTCATCCATACCATAAAATCTATGTGAACACCTTGAATAGCCTCGCTACATTTTATGAATTGAATGACGAGTTTAAGAAAGCAGAACAAACGGTTGAAAAGGCCAAAGCAATCACCATTGCCAAATACAAGAAAGAAAACACCAATTATGGCATTGAGCTTGAAAAAATCGCTTCTATTCAAATAAAGCTCGGTTATTACAATAAGGCACTGGAAAACCTGGATAAATCAGAAGAACTTTTGAAAAATTACAATGATAAAACTATAAGAAATTATGCGCAAACCTTAGATACCTACGCAAGACTGTATCTGCTCAGAGGGTTTTATGATGAAGCTAAAACTTACGTTAAAAAATCCACCCGGCTTTTTAATAAATCAAGTATAGGCAGCTCCAAAGTAATTGTATCCAACATAGATGAAATGGCGAGCCTCTATATTCAGCAAGGCAAATACACGGAAACGGAAAAGAGTCTGAACAAGCTGCTTAAAGACAAGGAAACTGTTTACGGAAAAGATCACAGGTTCCTTATTCCGACATTAAATCAACTGGCGACCTTGTCAGTGATTAGAGGAGAATATGCTGAAGCTGAAAAGTTGATATACAGAAGTAAGGCGATTTCAAATGAAGTTTTTGGAGAAAACACAACCAAAGTATGTCCCGCTTTATTGGTTGAAGGAGAAATTTATTCCTCTCTTGGGGACTACGAAAGAGCCATTGAGGTAATTAATCAGGTGATCGGAATTACTTCTTCAAGGCTTGGAGAGAATCACCTTGAAATTGCCGCTCCGCTTTCAAAAGCCGCTTCTTTAGGACTTTTATATACCAATAAAAATATAACTGAGGTAGAACAAGACCTCACAAGATCCAAAAACATATTCTTTGAAAAGTTAGGTACAAAAAATCCTTCTTATGCTCAGGCACTGGTTGATATTGCCAACCTTCAAATCCTCCAAAAGAAATATGATCTTGCTCTAGCAAATTTGAAGGAAGCTAATAAGATCTTTATTGATGAGCTTGGAAAAGGAAATACACTCAGTTCGGCCAATGTCTATATTTCAATTGGAGATGTAAATCTTCAGTTAAAAAACTTTGAAAAAGCAAAGGACAATTATAACAAGGCCAAAAAGATTTATGATAAAGTATTGAATGACACCCATCCTGATTATGTAAAGATTTTGAGCAAAATGGCCAAGATGTATTACCTAATGGGAGAATATGAAAAGTCAAAAGAACGTATCGATGTTGTACTTGAGAATTATTCCAACTATGTTGATCAATATTTTACTTCATTAAGTGAACGAGAAAAAACCAAATTCTGGAACATGATCAAGCCAGATTACGAGTTTTACAATTCACTGGCTTTAGCCATGTTAAAAGAAGAGCCTGAAATTTCCCGGAACTTATATAACAATGTATTGCTAACAAAATCATTACTTTTAAACGCCTCTCAAAAAATACGGGAACGAATATTTAACAGCAATGATGAAGAATTAAAGAATAAATATTTTGAATGGATTGAGAAAAAGGAATTAATGGCTACTATCTCCTCATTTACAACAGAAGAAATAGAAAAAGATAGTATAGATCCCGGAAAAATTGCTTTGGATATAGAAAGACTTGAAAAAGAACTTAGCGAAAAGTCAGAGATTTTCAAACAAGCTTATGAAAAGAAAAAAATAGATTGGAAGAATATTCAGCAAAGCTTAAAAGCCGAAGAAGTAGCCGTAGAAATTATTCGCTTCAGGTATTTTAAAGAATCTTTTACCGATTCTATTATTTATGTGGCTTTAATAGTAAAACCTAACAACCCGATTGGACCTGAAATTGCCATCTTAAATGAAGGGAAACGACTTGAGAGTAGATATTTAAAATTGTATAGAAATTCTATACGGTACAGGTTAGAAGATCTGGAGTCTTATAATAATTATTGGTGCCCGATTAAAAACAGGGTCGGCAATGCAAAAAGAATTTATTTTTCTCCTGACGGCGTATATAATCAAATCAATTTGGAAACCCTTTCCTTATCCAGCGGCCGATATGTGTTGGATGAGGATAATATAGTATTGGTAAATAATACAAAAGATTTATTCTTCCATAAAACCGCAGCACAAGAAACAATAAATCTGAAATCTGTTTCAATCTTCGGGAACCCGTTGTTTTATAGCGGAGAAAATGAATATTCCCCTCTCGCTCAATTGCCGGGTTCAGAGGCTGAATCAAGGGAATTGGCCTCCTTACTCCAGGATAATGGTTGGAATAGCAACGTTTACTTATTGGATAAAGCCACCGAGGATAACATAAAAGAACTTAACAGTCCAAGAGTCTTTCACATTGCCACGCATGGATTTTTTATGCCTGACCAAACAAGCAGGCAAAAAGTTCAATATGAGAATAGAATCCTTCTTAATCCAATGCTAAGATCCGGACTAATGTTAAAAGGTGCCGGTGATTTAATCAGTGATAATTACAGTATATCAAAAATCAATAGAGAAAATGGAATACTTACCGCTTACGAGGCAATGAATCTTAACCTGGACAATACGGAACTGGTAGTTTTGAGCGCCTGCGAGACTGGACTTGGAGAAGTAACGGTAGGAGAAGGCGTGTATGGTTTACAAAGAGCATTTTTAGTAGCCGGCGCTAAATCAATGGTAATGAGTTTGTTTAAAGTATCTGATGAAGCTACCCGGAAGCTTATGGTGGGCTTTTACAAAAAATGGCTGGAAACCGGAAATAAACGGGATGCATTTATTATGGCAAAAAGAGACCTTAGAAAAGACTTCGCCGACCCGATTTATTGGGGAAGTTTTGTAATGGTAGGAATGGAGTAAACTGATTTAATTTAAAATCATGAACAAAAATCTTGAATTGATAATCACCAAAGATGGTTCTCATTCCATTTACAATTCTGCGCTTAATGAAACTTATCATTCTGTAGGAGGAGCCATTAAAGAATCTGAACATATTTATATACAACATGGGTTAAAAAGTCTTTCAGTAAAATTAGATTCCATCAAGATTTTGGAAATAGGCTTTGGGACCGGACTCAATGCTATTTTGACACTAAAAGAAGCTATTAAAGAAAGTCTGCAAATTTCCTACATTACCTTAGAACCCTATCCTTTAGGTGAAGAAATTACAAAAGCACTTAACTACCCTTCTTATTTCCAGGAATCATTCTTGAAGGAAAAGTTCTCTATACTTCATTCCTGCCCTTGGGAGGAAAATAATCAAATAACTCCTGAATTTCTTTTCATAAAAAAACAAATCAAAATAGAAGAATTTAACACCAAAGAAAAGTTTGATCTGGTATATTATGATGCCTTTGCTCCCTCGAAACAAGCTGATATTTGGGATATCAATAATTTGAAAAAAGTTAAGGACATGATGAAAGTAGGTGGAATACTAATAACCTATTGTTCTAATGGTAAATTCAAAAGAGATTTAAAAGAAGCAGGTTTTACAATAGAAAGCCTGCCCGGACCATTAGGAAAAAGAGAGATAACAAGGGCGGTAGCTGTAAGCCATTAGCAATCAACTTTCACGTTATGATATGAAGTTCAAAGCTACGGCTGATTGCTAAAGGCCAAATGTTATAACTTTTCAAATATCCTCTTAAAAGAAACCTCCCTGCCAATTCTCTCATTTAACTCTCCAATAGAAACCCTTTCTTGGTTAGTGGTGTCTCTATGACGAATGGTTACGGTATTATCCTCCAGTGTTTGATGGTCAACTGCGATACAGAATGGTGTTCCAATAAGATCCTGGCGGGTATACCTTTTCCCTATAGAATCTCTTTCTTCATAGATGATATTAAAGTCAAACTTTAATGCATTTACAACCTCTTGCGCCTTTTCAGGCAATCCATCCTTTTTGGTAAGTGGGAAAACTGCAGCTTTAATAGGAGCTATGGCAGGATGAAGTTTTAAATAAATTCTTTCTTTTTTGTCTTCTCCTTCTCCGACTACTTCCTCTGTATAAGCATTGCAAAGTGTGGCCAGGAAAAGCCGGTCAGCGCCTACTGAGGTTTCCACTACATAAGGCACATAGTTCTTATTGATTTCATTATCAAAGTATTGAAGTTTTTTCTTAGACAATTCCTGATGTTGAGTCAAATCAAAATCGGTTCTGGAATGGATACCCTCAATTTCTTTAAATCCGAATGGGAATTCAAATTCAATATCTACCGCCGCATTAGCATAATGCGCTAATTTCTCATGGTCATGGTATTTTAGCTTGTTTTCAGGAACACCAAGCGCTTTGTGCCACTTCAACCTAGTCTCCTTCCAATGTTGGTACCACTTCATTTCTTCTCCCGGACGAATGAAAAACTGCATTTCCATTTGCTCGAACTCTCTCATTCTGAAGATAAACTGACGGGCAACAATTTCATTTCTAAAGGCTTTTCCAATTTGTGCTATACCAAAGGGAATTTTCATCCTACCTGTTTTCTGCACGTTAAGGAAGTTTACAAATATTCCCTGGGCTGTTTCGGGTCTCAAATAGATGGTTGTTGCTTCATCTGCTACAGAACCGGTCTGAGTTGAAAACATAAGGTTAAATTGCCTTACCTCTGTCCAGTTAGCCGTACCCGAAATAGGGCATTTTATCTTTTCTTCAATGATTAAATCATAAACTCCTTTCAAATCATTTGCCCCTAACAATTGATTCATTCTAGTTACTAAAGCCTCAGCCTTTGCCTTTTCTCCTTTTTGTTCTAGTCCTGCCGCATAATCTTCAATAAGTACATCTGCTCTATACCTCTTATTTGAATCTTTATTGTCCAACATGGGGTCGCTAAAGCTATCGATATGCCCTGATGCCTTCCACGTAAGCGGATGCATAAATATTGAAGCATCAATTCCAACTATATTATCATTAAGCTGCGTCATGCTCTTCCACCAAAGATTTTTCAGGTTGTTTTTCAACTCAACCCCATATTGACCATAATCATATACGGCTTGGAGCCCATCATAAATCTCGCTAGAGGGAAAAACAAAGCCATATTCCTTAGCATGGGATATAACTTTCTTAAAGACATTATTTTCGGGTGTTTGATTCTCGGTATTTTGCATAGTGTGCAAATATAAATGATGCAGGCTGAAAACACATATGCTCTTTGAAATAGTATCTACTTTTTTGAATTAATAACAAAAAAGCCCCAAAAAGGGGCATTTTTCCTATTTGTAACAAAAAACTAATCTACCATTATCCTGGATTTGACCCGAGACGTTCTTCTACCTGAGTACTTTGATTTCCTCCCGGGTTATTCTCATTTACTTCTTCTTTAACACACTTCATAAATTCCGACAATTCGGCATCGGAATATGTGCCATAGCCGTCTACAATGGAACCTTTACTTCCGTCATTAGTTTCAATAGCATATAAAATATCCATATCTCCGGGATCAGAAGTACCTTCAAACCTCCAGCGTTTTAAAATTTTTAAATCTTCAGGCCGATAGATTTTTTGTCGCTCAGAAGATTTTAATCCACCGTCAACTAAAACAAATTGATCCGTAAATCCATCTTTTGTCAAATCATTTGTTTTTTTTGCCAAAGGAGTCATATCATGATGATATGAAGGATCCTTTTCTTCTTTATTTTTATTTTTGAATAACATAATCATCCATAATTAGTGTAGTTCATTTTACGGGTTGGTATTATAAAAGTTAAAATTACCGCTTGAAATATTATCTTAAAACAAGATTAAAAATGGGAAAATTTTCTCTCTCAAAAATCAAAGAAACGTGCTTATATGTAAAGGATTTGGAGGTTACCAAAAGCTTCTATTCAAATATGTTGGGTTTGGAACTTATAAGCTTTGTACCCAACCGACATGTATTCTTCAGAGTAGGCGACGAAGTATTGTTATGTTTTGATCCAAAAGCTACCGAAGTAGAAACTAGCCTGCCTCCACATTTTGCTTATGGAAAACAACATATAGCTTTTGAAGTAGCTAAAGATCAATATGATTCCTGGAAAGAAACGTTGACTAAATCAGGAGTATCAATCACCCATGAACATCATTGGAAAGAAGATTTATATTCCTTCTATTTTAATGATCCGGATGGGCATGTATTGGAAATACTGATGCCGGGGATTTGGGATAAATAATTATTTAATTTGATAATTTGATGATGCACTTATGAGATAATTAAAATAAAATGACGGACAACCAGCCAATGTATTTTTCAATCCCTTCCTTTATTTCTTTAAGTTCAATAAACTCATCCGCGGTGTGAGATCTTTCCGATTTCCCCGGTCCAACTTTTACCGAGGGACATTTTATCAATGCCTGGTCGGAAAGTGTTGGAGATCCATAAGGTTTCATTCCCATCTCTATTCCGCTTTGAATAAAAGGATGATCTATATCAATAAAAGAGGGCTGAAGCCTTAATGAACGTGGTTTTACAACAGATTTAATATTCTTATTCAATATTTTAATTACTTCCTCATTTGAATAGGTATCAGTTGTTCTGATGTCAATGGTGAAAGTGCATTTATCCGGTACGACATTGTGTTGTTTAGTACCGGATTCAATAACAGTAACCTGCATTTTTACAGGGCCTAACCATTCTGATTCTTTTGGGAACTTATAATTTTGAATCCAATGAATATCCTCAAAAGCCTGATAAATGGCATTAATTCCTTCATTTCTGGCCGCATGACCAGCTTTTCCCTGGGCTTCGCAATCCACTACGATTAAACCTTTTTCAGCCACTGCCAGATCCATTTCTGTAGGTTCCCCAATTATGGCAAAATAAATTTCAGGCAATTGAGGAATGATCGAAGCAATGCCATTAGCTCCGGAGATTTCCTCTTCGGCTGTACTGGCAAAAACAAGATTATATTTTAAGGAAGGTCGATCATAAAAATGTAGGAAAGTAGCTGCCAGAGAAACGAGACATCCGCCGGCATCATTACTTCCCAACCCATACAATTTCCCGTCCTTTTCCTCTGGATTAAAAGGATTTAATGTCCAGGAAGAATTTGGTTTTACAGTATCGTGATGAGAATTTAATAAAATAGTAGGAAGAGAGGGATTAAAGCTTTTATTAAACGCCCAAATATTATTTCCCGAACGATGACATGAAATTGACTTTTCTTTAAAAAAATTCTCCAGGAGTAATGCTGTATTCTCCTCTTCACGGCTAAAGGATTGCGTTTCTATCAAATCCTTTAATAATTGAAGGCTGATAAGATAAAGATCATCAGAGGCCATAATCATGAATTAATGAGTCATAAAGATGAGAAAAATATTAATTATCTTATTTTGATGAGCTAAACAACTCGTCCAAAAATTATTTTATCAGAAGTTGAGTACAGGAAGATTTTTCACCATTTACCATTGCTTCCAAGTTTTCTGCATGGCCAATGCTCAAAGCCTGAACACCGCTTTGCATAGATTGAAACGCATTATCCAGCTTGGGAATCATACCTTCGAAAATAGCACCTGCTTCTTTTAGTTCCTGAAATGCGGCATGAGAAATTTCCGGAATTACAGAGTTTTCATCACTGACATCTCTTAAAACTCCCTTTTTCTCAAAACAATAGATTAAATGGGTATTAAAAAATTTGCTTAGAGCAATTGCCAGAACAGAAGCAATAGTATCAGCATTGGTATTTAAAAGTTGTCCTTGCTTTTTTTCATAAGAAATAGGTGCAACTACCGGGCTAACATTGGCATTCAGAAGAGTAGTTAGAAGATCAACATTTACAAGTTCAATATCGCCCACAAATCCATAATCAATCCCGCTTTTTATTGGCCGTTTTTTTGAAGAAATCAGATTTCCATCCGCTCCAGTTAATCCTATAGCATTGCAATTAAATGACTGAAGTTTGCCTACAATATTTTTATTGATCAAACCTCCATAAACCATGGTAATGACTTTCAAGGTAGCTTCATCGGTAATTCTTCTTCCCTCTACCATCTTCACTTCCAGCCCCATTTGTTTACTCATTTCCGTAGCTATCTTTCCTCCTCCGTGAATTAACACTTTTTTAAACGGGAGGTTGGCGAATTTTTTCAGGAAAAACTGAAGCAAATTGTCATTGTCAACAACGTTTCCTCCAATTTTTATAACAAATACTTTTTCCATTCTTATTAAAATAACTCTTCTCCGGTCTTATCCAGAAAGTAATTAAAAATTTCAATCGAATAATATCGCTTTTGGGATATTAAATGACTAAAAGACGGCTTTAAATTTTTAAGTAATCCCTTTTTCCAAGCGAGATATAAAACACCGAGTGTTCCAATACAAATAATACTTTCCATCTCTGCAATCATTCGCGCCTTTTTATCATCAATTAAAAGAAAATCAGCCTTAAGTTCCTTAAATAAGAGGATGGCTTCAGCCTCTCCTTTATCAATAGAAGTAAGCAACAAATATTTGGAATTTAATTGTTTTCTTTTTGAAGAAAGGGTTTTTAGAGACTTTTTGAATTTGGCTAACTCCTGATGATTGGATAATTCCTCCCAAACTGCTTCAGGTAAATAATACTCCTGGAACAACTGATCCAATAACTCTAATTTATCCAAGTGAATTAAAGAAATTAGAGGGCTAGTATCAGCAATAAGAATCATTAAATTTTGCTTAAATGCTCCATCTCTTTGTCCAGGTCTTCAGGAGTAAGTTTAGATATTGAAATATTATTTTCAGATAAAAATTTTTCAAAATCATAGACATGAAGATCACATAAGTGTGCAGCTTTGGCTAAACTGAGCTTATTTAAATTATAAAGACCAACAGCAGCCCATAATTTAAACTTCTTCTCCAAATCAATCGGATTTTCGTTAAGCGCAATCAAGACTTCAGAAGGCAAGTGAATATCTATAGGAATATTTTGCATAATTTAAACCTTTAGTATTCAAATATAACAAAAGATATTTGAAGGAAGTTACGCTACATCCCCTTCAACATTTCCGTCAAAACCGCCTGAGCGGCAAATTCTCTATTACCTGCCTGATGAATAACTATAGAATTTTCACTGTCCAAAACCTCATCCGCTACCACAACATTTCTTCGTACCGGAAGACAATGCATGAATTTAGCACTATCTGTCAAAGCCATTTTTTGTTCTGTTATCATCCAGGCTGGATCCTTAGTTAAAATTTTCCCATACTCCCTGAAGGAAGACCAGTTCTTGGCATAAATAAAATCGGCGCCCTCAAAAGCCTTATCCTGATCATATTCTATTTTTACGCCCTGGGTAAATTCATTTGACAATTCATATCCTTTCGGATGGGTAATTACAAAATCTACCTCTGCCTTGCTCATCCATTCACTAAAAGAATTTGGCACAGCCTGAGGTAGCGCACGGGTATGCGGAGCCCAGGATAATACTACTTTTGGTCTTGATTTGGTCTTAAGTTCTTCTACCGTAATCACATCCGTTAAAGACTGCAAAGGATGAAGAATCGCCGATTCTAAGCTCAAAATAGGTCGGCCTGCATATTGAACAAATTTATTAATTATAGTATCTGCATAATCATATTCCCGGTCTGTTAAACCAGGAAAAGAACGAAGTCCGATAACATCACAATATTGCCCTATCACTGCCGCTGCTTCTTTTATATGTTCGGAAGAAGTTCCGTCCATTACAATTCCTTCATTTACCTCTATTGCCCATCCTTCATTATTTAAGTTAAAAGTGATGACATTCATTCCTAAATTCTGAGCCGCTTTTTGAGTGCTAAGACGTGTTCTTAAGCTTGGATTTAAAAACAACAATCCTATGGTCTTATTTATACCAAGAGTAGAATTGGCGTAGGGATTTTTTTTGATTTCCAATGCAGATTTAACCAAGAAATCCAGGTCATCTACATCATGAAAAGAAATGAAGTTTTGCATTCGGATAGGTTATGAAAAAATTTAAAAATCAGTACACGTTCGAGATCTCCCTTACTTATTGCATCTTTTTTAATTTAATAAGCACATTAGATTATCTGCACATTATCAAATTAGTTACTGTTTCACCATTTTATTTTGCAAAACTTTAGTAAAAGCTTCGACAAAAATATCAATCTCCTTCTCAGTAACATTTAAAGCAGGAAGAATACGAAAAGTATTTTTACTGGACGATGAACCGGTAAATATCTTATGGTTGTATAGAAGTTCATTTCTCACTTCTCCACAAGCAAATTCAAGTTCTATTCCAATCATCAATCCTTTCCCGCGAATTTCTTTTATGCCTGGAAGATGCTTTATTTTTTCTATTAAATATTCTCCCACTTTTTGGGCGTTATTTAATAGGTTTTCTTTTTCAATAATATCCAGTACTGCAATACCAGCGGCACATGCCAGATGGTTTCCTCCAAAAGTAGTTCCCAGCATAGAATGTTTGGCCTTAATTTTCGGATGGATCAATACGCCAGCAATAGGAAAGCCATTTCCCATACCTTTTGCTACTGTAGTCAGGTCAGGTGTGATGTCTGTGTATTGATGGGCGAAAAACTTCCCGGTTCTTCCATATCCTGATTGCACTTCATCCAAAATAAATAGCGCACCAAATTTTTCACATAGGGATTGAATTTTCTTCAAGAAGGATTCGCTTGGTTCATAAACGCCACCTACTCCCTGAATGCCCTCCACTATAACAGCCGCTATACTTTCATCCATTGCCAGCTCTAATGATTTTTCATCATTAAGAGGAAGTATAAAACAATTTCCTGTAATATTGGCAGGC
>DASPJL010000095.1:0-7259 GCA_035628645.1 Cytophagales bacterium
TTTTTATTCTCTCCCACGGAGGGTTACCTGGTCAAAAAATTCTACAAAGCAAAACTCACAACATAAAGTCCCGGGGCTTTATGTCACTACCTTAGAATACCCTATTTTTGCAATTATTTTCGATTTTTATGAAAACAAAAAAAATAATCGGACTGGGAATATTCCTTTTGATCACTGCTTACATCGTATTCATTGTGAAAGGCGGGACAGAAGAAAAAGATAAAATAAACTGGGTTACTCTTGAAGAAGCCCAGGAATTGAGTGCCAAAGCACCTAAAAAAATCTTTATTGACGTATATGCGCAGTGGTGCACCTATTGCAAAAAGATGGACAAAGAGGCGTTAAGAAATCCGAAAGTGGTGGATTATATAAATGCAAATTACTATGCCATAAAGATGGATGGCGAGGATACTAAAAAGGTAATGTTTAAAGGTAAAAAAACTACCTATCAGGATATTGTATTTGACCTATTTAAAGTAAAAGCCTATCCAACCCTTGTTTTCATGGACAGTGGTTTTAACACCCATGTTTCTTCAGAAGGATATCATAGTACGGATAAACTTGATTTTATATTGAGGGATTTTAATGAGAAAAATAGGGTGAATTAGAGATTGTTGTCTGAATCACGGATTTACAGGGATTAAGAGATTTCATGGAATTTTGTCTGAATTGGGATTTGTAGGGATTAAGGGATTTATCGGATTGTGCTTTCCGGTTTAGACAAGATGAGATTTTTAATAAACGATTTATTTTCTAAGGTTAAGATTTCCTCGCGTCTATTAAGAAACCACCCCGTCCTGCGGACATCCCTCCTTGAAGGAAGGAGGGGAAGGCGAGTTGGTAAGGGTTTATGAGGGATTAAAATAATATAATACTATTAATTTGCCTCAGCTATTATATAATTGTTAACTGCTAAATAAATGCTTTCTGCTGACCATTTTTCTTCTGAGGATACAATTGTTGCTCCAGCCACGGCTCCCGGAGTTGGGGCTATTGCTGTGATAAGGGTTTCAGGGAAAGAAGCTTTTGAAATTTGCAATAAAGTATTTTTTGGAAAAGACCTTCACTCCCAGCCTACTCACACCATTCATTTCGGGACTATAAGGGACAATGGAAGCATTGTCGATGAAGTGCTGGTATCGTTGTTTAAAGGGCCTAAGTCTTTTACCAAAGAGGATGTTATTGAGATTTCCTGTCATGGGTCGGAATACATTGTAAACAGGATTATAAAGCTTTTGATCAGGAATGGGGCGAGGTTTGCAGAACCCGGCGAGTTTACCAAAAGGGCTTTTATGCATGGTAAGTTTGACCTTGCCCAAGCTGAAGCAGTTGCGGATCTTATTGCAGCGGATTCTGCCTCTTCTCACCAGTTGGCATTAAGCCAGATGCGGGGTGGTTTTTCCAATGAAATTAAAAAGCTTCGTGAGGACCTGATCCATTTTGCTTCTATGATCGAATTGGAACTGGATTTCGGCGAGGAGGATGTGGAGTTTGCCGACAGGGATGATTTAAAGAAGCTGATCTATAATCTTTTATCCATAATAAACCCTTTGATTGAATCTTTTGATCTGGGGAATGTGATCAAAAATGGTGTTCCGACTGTGATAGCAGGAAAACCTAATGCGGGTAAGTCTACTCTGCTGAATACCTTGCTGAATGAAGAAAAAGCAATTGTCTCTGATATTCCCGGTACTACGCGTGATTCTATTGAAGATGAAATTAACATTGAGGGGATGAATTTCAGGTTTATAGATACGGCAGGATTGAGGGAAACAACGGACAAGGTAGAAGCGATAGGTGTACAAAGGACCCGTGACAAAATGAGTAAGGCTTCATTGATTCTTTATATGTTTGATGCGGCCACTACTTCTGATCATGAGTTGGGCGAACAAAGGCATCTTTTATCCGAGCTTGGAATTCCTTATATTTTAATAGGCAACAAGCTGGACCAGCTGAGTGCGGAGGACAAGGAATTGTATGCTGCTCAAAGGGATGTGCTGTTGATTTCCGCGGAAAAGAAGGAGAATATTGACCTTTTGAAGAAGAGTATCGTGGAGCATGTGAACCTAAAGAAGATTTCTACTGCCAACGTCGTGGTTTCGAATGTGCGGCACTATGATATGTTGGTAAAGACCCGCGATGCTTTAGGCCTGGTATTGGATGGGTTGGACAGCAATATTACCGGGGATTTTTTGGCGATGGATATAAGGAATGCACTGCACTTTTTGGGGGAGATTACGGGGGAAATTACTACGGATGATTTGCTGGCGAATATATTTAGTAAGTTTTGTATTGGGAAGTAGAATGTAAGGCAATATAAGAATATATCCAAAGTGCTCCATATGTTCATTATAATAGATCCTCAATAATTTCTTATACTGCTATCCTTATGATGGCTTCTATTCTTTCACAAGTTTTATTACTACAGACTTCTTTCCCTCTACTATTCTTAAAAAATAAACTCCAGTACTGCGCGATGATAGATCTAATTCTACGAAATTATTATTAAAAGAAATTTTGTTTTTAAGAAGAATTTCATTTCCTAATATATCACTTACAACTAAAGTCAATTTCTCAGCATATTTAATCTGTAAGTAGAATTTATCATTACTGGGGTTTGGAAAAATTTTAATTCCTTTTACCAGACGATCTTCAAATCCAGTTATTGTTTCCGCCTTCCCGGAAGCCACTTCTGAAAAGTTAGATCTACTCGTCCCGTTAAAAGCATAAACTCTATAATATTGCGTTTTATTTTCTGTGACTGAAATATCGGTAAAACTTGTGCTATCAGCTTGAACAGTGTCGATTGGAAAAAACTGAATTTCATTGTTAATAAATTTTTCTATTATAAATCCATTTTCATTAGTTGAGTTGTCGACCCAACTTAAAACAATGGAATAATTTGTGGATTCGGCTTGTAAACCTGTGGGAGCTAGTATTTCTTCCAGAACTATAAAATCTCTTTCTGTTGTACCGGTACCCAAAGGACTGGTAACAGTAATTTTACCTGTACTGGTATTAAAAGGCACTAATGCAATAATTTGCGAGTCGCTAATTACCTCATATTTTGCGTCTACATTGTTAAAGGAAACAGTCGAAACAGAAGTAAACCCTGATCCATAAATAGTAATTTCTTTTCCCGGTAAGGATTTCCACGGAGTTATAAAAGAAATATTTGGAACAAATAACACCGGACTAACTATAAAATCTGTAACACTTGCATTTGATGCGTCAAAAGTGGTAACAACTACTTTTCCACTCGATGCGCCTGTTGGAACTGTTGCTGTAATCTGTGTTTCGCTGTTTACTGTATAAGTAGCAGAAACTCCATTGAAACTAACTGAGGTTACTCCTGCGAAATTTGTTCCTGTAATAACTACTGAAGTACCCACAGGACCAGTCGATGGAGTAAAGTCTGTTATACCTGGAGAAGGCTCAGTAACTGTAAAGTCGGTAGTACTTGTAACTATTCCGGATCCATTGGTAACTGTAACTTTTCCTGTTGTTGCTCCTGTTGGAACTGTTGCTGTAATCTGTGTTTCACTGTCTACTATATAAATAGCAGAAGCTCCATTGAAATTAACTGAGGTTAATCCTACGAAATTTGTTCCTGTAATAACTACTGAAGTACCCACAGGACCAGTCGATGGAGTAAAGTCTGTTATACCTGGAGAAGGCTCGGTAACTATAAAGTCGGTAGTACTTGTAGCTGTTTCGGATCCATTGGTAACTGTAACTTTTCCTGTTGTTGCTCCTGTTGGAACTGTTGCTGTAATCTGTGTTTCACTGTCTACTATATAAATAGCAGAAGCTCCATTGAAATTAACTGAGGTTAATCCTACGAAATTTGTTCCAGTTATAACTACTGAAGTACCTACAGGACCAGTGGATGGAGTAAAGTCAGTTATACCTGGAGAAGGCTCAGTAACTGTAAAATCAGTACTACTTGTAGCCGTACCAGCGCTATTCGTAACTGTAACTTTTCCTGTGGTTGATCCTGTTGGAACTGTTGCTGTAATCTGTGTTTCACTGTCTACTATATAAGTAGCATAAACTCCATTGAAACTAACTGAAGTTAATCCTACAAAATTTGTTCCTGTAATAACTACTGAAGTACCTACAGGACCAGTGAAGTAAATCTTTCCTGAAGGCTTTGTTTCTTTATTGAAATATTCCTGGTGTTCTTTAATTCATAGACATGATCAGAAAGGCTTTTCTTGATTAGACTCAAAGGTCTTAAACAAAAGCATTTCAATAAAATAAAGAGGTTTAAGCTTTCTTGAACGTTTACAAAACCTACTTGTCTTGCTATTTCATTTACAAAAGACTCTTTAATAGTCTTATAAAACTCACTCTTTAATCTGTTTAAGCTTTTTGAAAAACGGCCGGGAAGTAACTTGCTCTAATCAAAAATCCTTATGGTTTGCAACGAGTGCTTGACATGTCATTGCGTTTATAACGTAACATATAAACTTCATAGGTTGCCTTCGATCAAATCTTTCATCAACCAGATGAAATGTCTGACAATATAAAATAAGGTGTAAAAAGGCTTCATTGTATCTTTTCCTCTTGGCAGAATTATAGCTACAAATAACTTAACATGAAATAGCCATGATTGTACATCATCCAAACGAGGATGAATATCCAATGGCGTATTCCATGTGACAACTAAAAAATAAAAGATATACACATGAAAACTTTCTTAATTATCTCCTCCTTTATCGTGACTTTTCTTTCCTGTAAACCGGAATATAAAGAATGCGAATTTTCTATAAAGGATGAAGAACTATTGATTTACAATGAAATCTTAAATGAATTGGTGGAACATCATTTCTATTCAGGCTATTTAGGGGACGAGGCAGATACAATATTCAGAAAATACGATTATTTTAAGGATACAGCAGAAATAAAAAAAGCAATAATTAAGCTACAGAATAAAGTTTTCATGGATACATCCAGGTTCTGTGCCCTCTTACTCGATACCGGAAATTTTTACCTATCTATTGATTCAGTGAAAACATATCGCCCGGAAATAATCAAAATAATAAAAACTATTTCACCCGATGAGGCTACAAGCACTGATCGTTTAAATTCAATTCAAGAGCAGTATATAGGGAAGGATTTCCAGCTTTGCACTTCAAGGGTCTTGAGCTATGACGAATTGAAAAAGAAACAAAAGTGCTATATCGGCAAGCTGAAACTATCCAAATTGATTATTAATAATGAAAAGACAAAGGGGCTTTTATACTATGAGTTCATATGTGGAGGAAAATGTGGTATGGGGGAATTGGTGGAAATTGAAAAAATTGATAAAAGGTGGAGAATTAAGAATACTCATCAGTTCTGGATTTCCTAGTAAGGTAGGTAGCCTTTAAACGCCCTACTGCTGCAAGTTTTCAAAATAACACCTATTTCCTCCTTTATAAAATTCAATGCCCAAAACCCCACAGTTAAAATCCCTGCGTAGGGATCGACGTGGAAAACCCGATAAGAGGTGGTTGTGGAGAGGTCGGATTTGGAAATTGACAAACCACTCTAATCCCTCCAGTCCTAAAGAAATTCTCGATATTCTAGCGAGCGTTTAGATGACACCTCGGTTCTTTATCAGGCCAAATTCTCAGCAGTATATTCATGACCGTAGATACGCAGATATTCTTTGCCTCTAATCACTTGCCATTTTACATTTTACCTATAACTTCTTGCACTTTTACTCAATTTTTCTCCTGCAAAACTGCCCTTATTTTTTTAAAATAATATTAACACTACCTTTGATTCAAGCTTATTTATATTATGAAAACTTTACTGTATCTGTACTTATTCTTAACTATTTTTCCAACTTTTGCCCAAAACGAATCCCAACAATATAAACATTGGGAAAGCGGCCGTTTGGAGTGGAGTGACTTTCAAGCTAATCATTTTGAAAGCACTAAAGAGAAGAGCTACCTTTCATTTTTCCTTTCATCGAATGTAAAAAAACAGAGGGTAGAAGGACAAAAAATTACCAACGTTGCCACCTATTGCTACATAGATAAATCTTCCTGCTGGGTTGATTCAGCTTCAAGAACTCCGGAATTACTTTTATACAATCAGGTGATATTTGATATTGTAGAAATAAACAGGAGAGCCCTTCAAAATGAATTAAATCATTTGACAGAATCTATTTATGCAAATGCAAAAGTTGCGGCTGCATGGCAGAATATTGGTCTACAAATAAAGCTTTTTAAAACCGAGAGTGATTCCGGTAGAAAAAAAGACATTACTGCCAAATGGTCTTTTAAACTAAAAAACGCTTTAGAAGAAAACCCTCTTAATAAAATCCCGGATTACCGCTTAGCGAAGTTTGGCTATGGAGGAGATTTAGGTTTTGGATCAGCTATACTGACTGGCTCATTAGGTGAACATTTCTCGAACCCCTTTGGAATGAAATTGGGACTTGAATTTTCTTATGGTAGGTGTGTTCTCTACCTGCAGGGATTTGCAGGATCTAATGGTGTTGTGAAAGAAATAAATGAGGAAAAATATTGGGCGCAAGATATGGAGACGAACTATTCTTTTCTAAATGTTTCTCTTGGCTACGCGATTGTTGACAAAATAAAATACAGAATCACCCCTTCTATAGGTATTGGAAGTATGGCAACTTATTACAGAGGAGAAGAGGATGCTTTAATGAAGCATAAATTAGTCAAGTCTGCGATATTCCTGGGTGTTAATGTGGATTATCACTTTTTTAATCATTTGAAGTTTATTCCTAACACCCTGTGGCCCAAAATTAGAGAATCGAGTAAATGGGGGGTCAGGGGTAGTGTTTTTATAGGCAAGGCTGATTTTACAAACAGTATGAAAGGATACAGCATTAATACGGGGTTATCGATGCATATCCTTGGAAGAGGAATAAAGCTTAGATAAACATTCGCTCGTTTTGTCTAAATAGGGTATCGATCCCTTTAAAGAACTAAAAAATGAGCAAAGGGAAAATCATAAAAAATAATTTATGAATTGGTCTGAAGAACAGGTCTTAGCGCTTTCTCCTGATGATTCGTCCACTAAAGCTGGAAAGGATCTTGCCAAACCGGACAAGTGGTTGACATTGGCATTTGATGATAAAGCATTGTGGGGCGAAATCAAAGGAAGCGGAAGTAATCCGTACCGCACTCAAATAGATAAAAGGAATACTGCTTTTAAATGTTCCTGCCCGAGCAGGAAGTTTCCCTGTAAACACGGATTAGGTCTTTTTCTAATATTTGCCAGGGCTCCCGAGC
>DASPJL010000096.1:0-64571 GCA_035628645.1 Cytophagales bacterium
ATAAGGCTCAATGACTCATGCAGAAGTGGTAATTAAGTAAATCAAGAAGAGCTTGTAGTATAGCAAGCTCTTTTTTGCAAACTGCCTTAAGTAATAAAAGAATTTTTACTGTCTTTATCATAAATGGGCCTCATTTTCCGGTAGCCTTAAATGTAACCCCTTGCTTCTATGCAAATGTTTAATCCTTCAACAATAAAACCAAACCCTTATAAATATGGAAATTTACAATCGAACTCTTTTTGTACAGTTATTACTCTTATTTCTCGGTACTGCTTTTTTTGCAAAGGCGCAGGTCGCTGATCAACGTGCGGAAAATATGCAGATAGGATTGCAGAATATCTTTATGTCTGCCGACCAGTCTTATTATAAGTTTAACAGCGCCTCCGACAACAATCCTTATGTATATGGATATTGGGTAATAGCTCATGGGTTAGAGACCCTGGCAGATGCCTACCAGCGAACCCGGAATGTGGTGTACTACAATCGCATGAAAAGTATCCTGGCTGGCATACGAAAGTATAACCTTTATGAGGCAGGTACCTATCGGAATGATTATTATGATGATCTCGAATGGCTCGGCCTGGCAAGTCTTAATTGCTACTTTGCTACAAAAGACACAGAGTTCCTGGATGCAGCGCACCAGATCTGGGCTGAAATAAAAACCGGATATTCCGGAGGAAAAATGTCGTGGAGAAAGGGATGTACCACCCCGTGTAATAACTCCATTGCGAATAGTCCGGCTATTGTTATGGCAGTGAAGCTTTACAAACTCGCGAATGATGCCGCCAACTTGCAGATGGCAAAAGATATTCATGCCTGGATGAAGGCCAACGTATTTAATGCAAATGGTGGCATTTGGGATTCACCCGGTAATTTTGATGAAAACTGGCAGTTTTCGTACAACTCGGGGATGTTTATTTCTGCATCTCTTGAGCTTTACCTTGTCACAGGCACGCAATCGTACCTGGATGATGCCATTAAAGCCTGCGAATTCATGATGAATTTCAGAAACTACGATGGAGGCGTATTTTTCCTGAATGAAACAGGCCAGGGTGATGGCGGATTGTTCAAGGGAATTTTTGCGAAGTCATTTATTGATTTTGTCCGAATGGGTAACCTTACCCCTTCCCAACGGGACAGATATATGCAGGTGATTCAGTATACTGCGAATTACGTTTGGGATAGAGCTGTGAATAAATCAAATTATCTTACCAGTCCCAATTGGTCCGTTATGCCAAGCGGTACTATTGACCTTTCTACCCACTTATCCGGTGTTCACCTGTTTGAATCTGTTGCAAGTTTGAACAAGGTTCATGCCTACAGGGATATCAATTATAGCGGATTCTACTCGCAACTAGCTCCTGGCATGTATACCCTGGCCCAACTTCAGGCGAAGGGAATTACGGACAATGACATTACTTCGTTGACGATTCCGTCGGGTTACTCCGTCACGGTTTATGAAAATGATAATTTTAGTGGCGCAAGTGCAACCTATACATCAAATCAAACCTGGTTGGCTTCATGGAATGACAGGATCAGTTCTCTCAGGATTGTTGCCCCTAATCCTTCCTACCGGATAAAAAATCGCTGGCAGAACACCTACCTTTATGATGCCGGTGACCGGGTGAGATATAATGCAACTGCCTCAGGAACAAACTATCAGTGGGTGATGGAAGATGTTGGCGGAGGTTTAAAAGAGCTGAAGAATGTAGGTACGGGAGAATATATGCATGTTGAAAACTTATTGGGCTATGTGCAATGTACTGCCCGTACACCTGGCTGGTGGAGCTCCCGTTGGGCAACAGAAGATGCAGGAAACGGTTATGTTAGAATCAGAAATGGATGGCAGAGTACAAAATATATCCATGTAGAAAACCTTCAGTCGCAGGCGCAGTACGGAGATCTAAATAGCAACTGGCACAGTATGCAATGGGTCCTTGAACCTATAACGGCTGCAAGTGCCAGACTCGAAAATACATTTGAAACGGAGCAGGATGCGACGGAAGAACGCGTTAAATACTGGCCAAATGAGGTGGATGATCAAATCACGTTACAAACAAACGGAACCTATAGGAAGGTAGAAGTGACAGACTTTTTGGGGCGAGTCCAATATCAGGACAATACCATTCAAGGGAAGAAATCACTGGAGATGGATCTAAGCCATCTTTCTGCTGGGATTCATTTCATTCGTCTAACTGGAGCAAAAGTGGAAGTATTCCGTATTATTGTTAAATAATTTAGAGGATAATGGACCTGATAGAAATGATCTGTCAGGTCCTTCTTTAAAGATTTTATATTTTCTTGTCCACGCCCTAAAGGGCATGGCTATGAATGGGAACCGGCAGTTCTTTTCCTGAGAAATCTGAACCGCAGATATATAATATTCATGATAAACTATGAATTACCGGATCATTGTCCATCTTGTAAATTAGCTTCATCTATGGTCCGCCCCTACATTTTATAAGAAGTAACTCTGGGAAATACACAGAACTATTTATCTGTGCAAGATTTATATATCCTTCAGGGACAATAATTTCCTTTATTGCTGCCATGTTCCAGGTTTTTTAACCTTTAATATTATTTGGAATAGTTCTAAATAAATTTTTGATTCTTCTATACCGCTTCCTATCTTTGGGCCTTATTTAAAATTAATCTAAATAATAAGTCGGTTGAATCTTTATAGCAAAATTGTTTTAGCCTTTTCTTTTTTCCTGTGTTCTGTTCAAACACTTTGGGGACAAAGCAATAATAACGCAGCCGTTTCCGGAGAAGTAAAGACTTCATCAGGAGAAGTGTTAACAGGGGTAACTATAGTTTTGAAAAACACAAAATTCGGCACAACGACTGATGCTAAGGGGCACTTTGAGATTCCAGATGTTCCTCCTGGCAGCTATGTACTTCAAGCTAGTTTTGTAGGTTTTGAAAGCCAGGAAAAACCAATTCGGCTTAAAGCACCACAGTCACTGGAAGTGAAATTTTCATTAGTTGAAAAATCCTTTGAAATGGAGGAGGTTGAAATTATAGGTAAATCGGTAACGGAGCGGATTAATGCACAATCTTATGCCGTTACAGCCGTAGATGCCAAAAGCCTACATAACAGCGTATCCGATGCAAAAGTAATTCTTAACCGGATTTCCGGAGTAAGGATTTTAGAAGAAGGCGGGCTTGGCTCAAATTTGAGTTTTACACTTAATGGCTTCTCCGGCGATCAGGTCAAGTTTTTTATGGATGGAATCCCCATGGATAACTTCGGTTCATCCTTCAACCTGGGCAGCATTCCGGTAAATACCATTGACAGAATTGAAGTATACAAAGGGGTTGTGCCGGTATGGCTAGGCACAGATGCCTTAGGTGGGGCTGTGAACATCATCACCAATAAGAAAAATAACTTTCTGGATGCTTCCTATTCTTTCGGATCATTTAATACACACAGAATTTCCCTAAACGGCGCTTATACTGACAGCAAAAGCGGGTTTACCTTCAGGGGAAATGCCAACTACAACTATTCGGATAATAATTTTAAAGTGTGGGTTCCTATAGTCAGGGAAAGGAAAACTGTTGATACTGCTGAAGTTGAGCGATTTCATGACCGGTACAAATCTGGCACTTTAAAATTTGAGACGGGCTTTGTAAACAAGAAATATGCAGATAACCTCCTTATCGGAATCATTGCCAGCGGTGATGACAAGCAGGTACAAACCGGCATGACGATGAACAGTGTATATGGAGGTGTTGTTAGAAATAGCCGGTCGATCATTCCGATATTAAAATACAATAAAGCGGATCTTTTTGTGGAGGGCTTGAGTGTAAGTTTATCCAGCGCGTATAATCATACCAAAAGTCAGAATATTGATACGCTTACTGGAATCACTTATAATTGGTTAGGCGAAAGCACACATATCCCGCAATCCAGCGACGGAGAATTATCTGAAACAACATTTCTTACTTTCGACGACCACGAACTGACAACACAATTCAACAGCAGCTATTTTATAACACCGCAGCATTCTTTTGTTTTTAATTATTCCCATTCTTTTTTTAAAAGGAAGGCTTTTGATCGTGAAGATCCTGACAAACCCGAGCATAAATTTCCCAATGAACTCACGAAACAAGTGCTGGGACTTGCTTATAAATTTGACCCCAACAGGAAATGGAGCACCACACTCTTCGGTAAGTTTTATTTTTTAAAGGCTGAAACAAGTAAGGAATTTGACTTTGGACTTGATACCAGACGGGTTGAAGGTGTTGTGTCGAATAAAGAAAACTTTGGATATGGCATCGCTTCCTCTTATAATATCTTGCCCGACCTCCACGTGAAGGCTTCTTATGAATATACTTACCGTATGCCTTGGGCAAATGAAATTTTCGGAAATGGTCTTCTTACCCTCCCTAATGCAGATTTACGTCCAGAGCAAAGTAATAATTTGAATATGGGGACAGCCTATAAATTCAAAGTAAAAACGGATCACGTGTTCAACCTCGAAGGAAGCTTTATCTATCGAGATACGAAAGACCTCATTTTTCATTTTGTAAGTGTTCCCGGTCGCCAAGCAACTTATCTTAACTTAGATTTAATAAGAACAATGGGTATTGAAGGAAGCTTCAAATACCAATGGAAAAGAACCCTGACAATTGGTGGAAATATCACTTTTCAGGATATTACAGACCAAGCTGATTCGATCTACAATGAATCTTATACCAACTCCGGTTATCAGAAAAACTTTCAAAAAGGTTATCGTTTGACGAACACCCCTTATCTCTTTGGCAATGCTAATGCTGGTTTAACTTTCGATAATGTGTTTCTGAAAGAATCGTTGGTGAATATTAATTACTATTTTAATTACGTGCAACAGTACTTTCTCAGTTGGGCAGAACTGGGGTCCAAAGACGGCAAAAAGATAATTCCGAGGCAAACCGCTCATAATATTGAAGTGTCTTACGGTTTGAACAATGGAAAATATAATATAGCCTTGGAATGCAGAAACATAATGGATGCTCGGCTTTATGACAAGTATATGCTTCAAAAACCCGGACGGGCCTTTTATGTAAAGCTGAGATATGCCCCAAACTTTTAATTAACAGAAACCATAACTTAAAATAATAAACGAATATGTTTTTAAACAGAATAGTGCAAAAGCTTGCACTGCCCATCTTAAGTATCTTTACGCTATTATCATTTACGGCTTGTAACAATGACGACGAGCCATCTGTTGCTTCCGGGGATTTCGTTGTTTCACTTGCCGTTCAGGGTAGCGACAATACATTTACCTATTATTCCGTGCCTTTCGAGGATATAATGACCGGATCACTTTCTGCTTTAGGAAAAGGTATTGAGCAACCGGGCTATTTTGATTTTACACAGATCGACAACACGATTTACAGTATAGGCGGGTTAGACGATGTAAACGTAGTTGGAATTAATCAAAAAGAAGATGGATCTCTTTCTCAGATAGGGAATGTTTCTTTTCAAACCAGTCTGAAAGATATCGTTAAAGCTGATAACAACACGTTGGTAGGTATTGAACTGTCTTCAACTTCTGACATGGTTCGTTTTCATACAATTGATGTGAATACGGTTACTGTAAAAAACACCATTGAACACCCGGTTGCTGATCTTACAGACCTTGTATCTCCTTCTTATTCAGGAATGGTTATAAGTGGCGATCATCTGTTTTTAAGCTATTACATAAGTGATCCAACCACATTTAAGACTGATCACACAGACAATGCATGGGTTGCAGTTTATTCTTACCCGGAGTTACAATTTCAAAAGGTTATCGAAGATACCCGTACAGGGCCTATCGGAGGATTTAATGTTAAATCTGGTCTGATTAAAGATGAAAAAGGCGACGTTTATGCACTTTCTCATTCCAATCCCGCAAATGGATTTAGCCAAAGCACAAAGCCAGGAGGTATTATGCGCATCAAGAGCGGTGAGACAGAATTTGATCAAAGCTACTTTTTCGATATCGAAGAAATCACAGGTGGAAAAAATACCGCACATTTAAAATATCTGGGCGACGGAAAAGTTTTTGCTGAAATCAACATGGCCGATAGAAGTCAGCAAGCAGCATGGTCTGATGCACCTTTAAAATCTGCGATCATCGACCTTAATGACCAAACTATAAATTATATTGACGGCGTACCCGAGCACTCAGGCAGCGGAAGAAGACTGGCAGCGCTTCAGGACGGAAAATATATCTACATGGGTATTCCTGAAGGAAATGGCATTTTTATTTATAAAATAGATACAGAAAACTATACAGCAACAAAAGGCGCTGAAGTTCAGGCAAACTTCATTGCAGGAATTTTTAAATATTAATTAAGAATTCTTTACAGGCTTTATTAACTACTAATAAAGCCTGTATCCTTTCTTTTAATTCTGATATTTTCTATGAAAAGCAAATCTAAAAAATCCAAAAGCCCTTTAAGACGACTGAATGATTGGCTACACTTGTGGCTAGGCCTTTCTTCCGGCATAGTAGTATTAATCGTCAGTTTGACAGGATGTATTTATGTTTTTGAACAGGAAATAAAAGATGCCTTAGAACCCTGGAGATTTGTTGAGGTGCAGGACAAGCCATTTGTACCTCCAAGTGTATTGATTGACACAGCTCAGAAATACATGCCGGAACAAATACCCACCGGCCTAACCTACAGCAACAAGGAAGGTGCAGCTGCAATTGGATATAGTGGAAATGAAAATGGAAAAAGAACTTTTACTGCTATTTTTCTAAATCCCTACACGGGAGAATTTTTGCAAAAACAACAATTGCTTGGCGAGGGCTCCTTTGATTTTTTCCGCTTCATTATAGACGGACATAGGGCTTTGTGGATGCCATATAATATAGGTCGACCTGTCGTGGGTATTGCTACCCTCATTTTTGTGATCCTGCTACTTACCGGACTGGTAATGTGGTGGCCGAAAAACTTCAAAAAATCCAGCTTTAGCAAAAGTTTTAAGATCAAGTGGAAGGGAAGTTTTAAAAGGGTAAACTATGACCTTCACAATGTCCTGGGATTTTACACGCTGGTTTTAGCATTTGTGCTTGCTGTAACAGGGCTTGTATGGAGCTTTAAGTGGTTTGAAAATTCCTTGTACTTTGTAACGTCCGCAGGCGAAACAAAACCTGGTCACCACCACCCGCCTTCTGATACTACCAAAGCTGGAATGGTTGCTATTGACAGTATTCCGGTATTGGATAAAGCGTGGTACAAAACAATAGCGCAAGAACCGAATGTACAAGGCATGTATATGTCTCCATCCCTTCCGGATCCTGACGACGTAATTGAAATAATAGCTTACCAGGACCATGGCTCGTGGTACAATAGAAATACTTATTATTACGATCAATATACACTTGAGCAATTCAGGGTACAGGGAGACCGATTCGCTGAAGCTAGTTTTGCAGACAAACTGGACATGCTCAACTATGACATTCACATTGGCGCTGCTCTTGGATTACCAGGAAAAATCCTCGCGTTTTTTATCAGCCTTATTTGTGCGAGTTTGCCCGTAACTGGCTTCCTGGTTTGGTTGAATAAGAAGAAAAAGAAAAAGAAGAAAGGCAAGGGTTTAAAAAGTAAGGAGGAAATCCTCAGGAAAAAAGATAAAAGCGAAGCTGAGTTGATCAGTTAACTTAATGAGGAAGAAAACCTGATTACCTACTGGTAGCTATTTAAGAAATAATAGTCCTGAGTTGATTATTACTTTTAATAAAAGTGGAGCTATTGGTTTACAGTCCATCACGCTCCTTTTCCAACAGCATTGGATTACCTCTTTTGCATAATTGAACGGAAACTCCCCACGGATCTTTCAGCATCACTATTACCGAGCCATCAGGAAGGCTTTGTTCATTTATTAGATGGGCACCCGCCTTCATAAGCCTGTTTTTATCCGCTTCCGGATTTTCGGATACAAAAGCAAAATGTAGAATAAGCGGATTCATATTTCTATAATCAGGAACCTGGTCAGCAGGATTGGCATATACTTCAATCATTATTCTTCCACTGTCGTCCGCTAAGAAAGTAGTATATGGCGCTGAGGGACTTTGTCTTACTATTCGCATTCCCAAATTATTCACATACCAATCTGCCATTTTCAAAGGATCTTTCACATTAATTGCAAAGTGCTCAAGTTTCATTTCGATAGTTTGAGAAGTAGAGATTTTTTCTTTAAAACTATATAAAAAATCTTTATGAAGAATTTATACAGTTCAGGTTTCAATTTAAAAGACAGAATCGCTGATATAAATGATTTTCATGATGGATTATGATCATTGTTTCTGGCAAATTGTCCTATGACTAATAACTACGTCCAACTCTCAACGATAAATCTTGAGGTTACATTTTAACTCTAAAAGTAACAAATTCAAAGTGTGTTTAATTATCGTGTTTGAAAACAGGTACGTATAACGAGATTTTTATTGGAAGTTTTTGACGAAATGAAAGAATTAGAAATTAGCTTACAACAGCAGGTTAATTATTCTAAAAGGATGGCAAGGTCAATAAGGGTTATTATATTCATTGCTCTCTTATTTTTATTAATATTAACAATGTTTTCAGAATGGTATTATGGCGTAATAATAGCTAGTTTAATTTTCTTAATACAATATTTTAAATTAGTCGAGTCGCAAAGGTTTTTCATTACCTATTTAAAAATTGAGAACAAATCAGTAGTTATTAATTATTACGATACTAATGTGAAAAGGACTTTAATTGGAGATTTAAAAGATTTTGAGTTTAAGAAGAGACTCGCATTTTTAAACCGAAGCAGAACACCTTATTTACTTATCTGTTACAAAGGTAATTCAATTATTAAGCAGTTTGAGCTTGGAAATTGGGATGAAGTACTTTTTAAAAAGATTGTTCTTTATGATATCAGTATTTCAACTGGCGCGCAATGTGTTAAAAAAATAGAACCTTAAATTTTAAAATAGGTTGAAAATAACTTTTGAAAATATTTTGGAATTACTATACAAAGAGATACCAGAATATCATGAAAAAAGCAATAAGTATTTTGACGTCGATCCCTTTATTCAAGCAGGTTTATTTGGAAAGTTTTTAAGGGAAAAAATTGATGAAGGGACTCACGACGAAGGTTTTTATAAAAGAGCATATGGGTTTCTAAACAAAATGGTGGAATTTGGCGATGAGAGTATTGAGGATATTTTAAGTACGGAAATTTTTATCGGCATGTATACCTATGATGAAAGGTATTTGCTTTATTCTAAACAATATTTATCTATGAAAGCGCATAGATTAATGAAAGAGAATATTAATTTATGGAAAAGAGGCAACAATCAGTAATTGGAATCGCGACAAACGCGTACTATGTTTCTCCTATTATGTTTTTCTTAAACTATTTCATGTATATCTTCCCTACTTTAGAACTAAATTTTATCTAACAAACCGCGCCTAATTTTTACTTTAGTTCCTGAAAACTTTAACTGTAGTTCTTTTTAATTGTAAATAAACAGATCCGAAGATCAGCTAACTCAATTTGTTTGTAGTTTTATTAAAATGTGAATTCATTCCCGTACCGGCAGTTTGTCCGAGAATGAGGAATTCATTTTTAAATTGAGAGAAGATTGTAAAGAAATTAGCATTTCGCAGTCTCCGATAATTTCTATTGTATATTATAATCAATGATACGTATGAGAAAACTTTATTCATGTTTACTGCTAGTTTTGATGGCATGCTCTTCACCTAAGAGCAATGATTCAGAAATTGAAAAGGGGTTTATTAAAGTCAACAATACTTCCTTTGAAATCGATGGAAAGCCCTACTATTACTTAGGTACTAATTTTTGGTACGGGTTAAATCTCGGCTCCAATGGGGAAGGTGGTGACAGAGAAAGACTGATCAGGGAATTGGATAGACTTAAAAGTATGGGAGTAAACAATCTACGGGTAATGGCAGGCAGCGAAGGTCCCGATAATGAGCCGTGGAGAATGCTTCCTTCATTACAAACTTCTCCGGGAAAATACAATGAAGAGGTGCTTGAGGGGCTCGATTTTTTACTGAATGAAATGAAGAAAAGAGATATGTATGCCGTAATGTGCCTGAACAATTTCTGGCCGTGGTCAGGTGGGATGGGACAATATCTTGTCTGGGCAGGCGCTGCAGATTCCATACCTTATCCTCCTCCTCATCCAGGCGGGGATTGGCACAAGTATGCCGTTTTTACTGCTAAATTTTATTCGAACAAAAAGGCCACCGATATGTTTGATGATCATATCCGCTTTATGGTCAACAGGAAAAATGCTTATTCAAATCTGTTGTATAAAGATGATCCGACCATCATGTCATGGCAATTGGCTAATGAACCCAGGGGAACTGAAAATACCGCTGATTTTAAACAGTGGATTGACAACACCTCTGCCCTTATTAAAAGCTTAGACCCCAACCATTTGGTAACTACGGGCAGTGAAGGTAGTACGCCAAGTGAGCAATCATCAGGAACAAACCCTATTAGAGATCACAACAGTGAAAATATAGATTATGCCACCTTCCATATCTGGGTGCAGAACTGGGAAATTTATAATCCTGAAAAGTCCGAAGAAACTTATCCAAAAGCTGTAAAGTATGCTGCCGATTATATCCAGAAGCATGTTGAAGATGCCAAAAAACTGAATAAACCTATAGTCCTGGAAGAGTTTGGGATTTCACGTGACGCCAATAGTCATGACGCCAGTTCCACTACAGAAATACGAGATAAATACTACAGAGAAATTTTTGAAATGGTGTACAACAACGCGAAAGAACCAGACAATCCATTATCGGGAGTAAACTTCTGGGCCTGGGGAGGAGAAGGAAGACCTTCAAGCCCGCACAGTGTCTGGAAGTTGGGCGATGATTTTATAGGAGATCCGCCACACGAATATCAGGGATGGTACTCCGTTTATGAAACAGATTCTTCTACAATATCCGTAATTAAGGAATTTGCAGAAAAAATGAATGGGCTGGGTAAGGAAAAATAGAGTTAATATTTAAGATTGTCAGGAAAAAGGAGGAGTCGAATAGACTCCTTTTTTTATTTATTCATATATTAAATACACTTCTTCTATTTCAGACAGTATTGATTACAGAAAGCCGTGCAAAAAAAACATTTCAAAAGTGCGGTTGAGAAATGATCTCGTCGGAATAGTCGTAGGTTTTCTTCCAACCGCATTATATGTCCTGCACGCAACTGCAAAAGCAACAAATGTTGTAACAGAATAGAAAAAGGAAAAATGACAGTTTCAATCGATTGCATGACACCTGAATTAAAAAATGTATAAATGACATTTGTTTTTTTCATTCTAACAATTTAAGTTAGAGTGATTTTACAATTTCCTTTATATGAGAGTTATAACTCACAGTGAAAAAGACCTGATTCAAAAGCTAAAAAATGGCGATGAATTGTCTTTTAGAGTTATTTTCGATAAATACAAAAATAAGCTCTACTCTTATGCACTTAAATTAACAAAGTCGGAAGAGTTTGCTGAGGAAGTTGTACTTGACGTTTTCTTAAAAATTTGGTTAAACAGAGGAAAAATAAATCCTGACCTTTCCTTTAATGCTTTTCTTTTTAAGATTACTAAAAATGCTTCTTTAAATTTTATCAAGAAAGCAGCTTTGGATAAAGCTTTGAAAAAACAACTCAGAAATTATTTTGATGAAATCCATAATGAAACTGAAAATGCTATTATTTCAGCCGACTATGACCGTTCATTTAATAAAGCCATAGAAAATCTTCCGCCTCAGCAACAAATGGTATTTAAAATGCATAGGGTTGACGGCAAAACACATGCAGAAATTGCCGATTATCTTAAATTATCAAAAGGCACAGTTAGAAATTATATGATGTTGGCCCTGGCCAATGTAAAAAGATACTTAAATGTGTATGGCGACAAGATACTCTTACTGATTTGCCTTTATTCAGGGGAATAACTTTTAGCAATTCAGATTAACTGTCTTTTCACCTGCCATTTTATCAAATCCTATTTTAATAATCTTCACAGGGATTCTCCGGGGATCATTAAACTTTCAACGGACACTACATATAAAATACATTGAACTTATGACCATCAGGATCAGCAAATACGAAACCGTAATAACCCTCGCCAAACTCTTCTGGCTTTGAAACTATCGTCCCCCCGGCCTGCTGCACCTCTTTCTCCCAACTATTAACTTCTTCTTTGCTATCAGCAGAAAGGGTAACTATAATTTCATTCCCGGCTTTTGTATCAATTATTTGTCCCTTCATGGCAGGTTCAAGTATATCCTTCAAAAAGAAATGGATGATAAAGTTTTCCTCGCCAAAGAAGAAGCTCGTTAGTTGGTCCGATGCTCCGTTGTGTCTAAATCCAAGTTGTTTGTAGAATTTAGTGGTTCGTTCTAAATCCTGGACGCTGAAATTGGCCCAAACTTTTTTTGTTTTCATAAACTTAAGTTTTTAAAATTAATAGCCTTCTTTTTGATACTCTGAATTACTTGTTCTGATATTAGTTTCAAAAATAATCCATAAGCTTATCAAACAGGATGGCTGTTTGCGAAATTTTTCAAGGGCATTTCCGCCATTCTCCTTCCAATTGATTCGTGATTAAGTCGGATACAGCTTCATTTTTATTAAATCAAAAAAAAATTAATACGACTAGTGACACCCACGCCCTCGCGATTGTATTAGAAGTATAAATAAAAAGGAAAACAGACTTGAATCAAAATAGGACAAAATATTTACTAAAACGCTTCCTGGATGATGAATGTACAAAAGAGGAATTGAATGAATTGTTGGAGCTCAGTGAAGTTTCCGGCAATGAGACTTATTTGGAAGAAGGCCTGGAAGAAGCCTGGCTTAAGTTGAATACGACACAAAGAATCCGTGAGGATTCTGCTGACAGGATTTTCAATTCCATTCTGCTTTCAGAAAAACGTTTGATCGGGACTCGGGGCCGTTTCAATAATACAATGGTCTTAAAAATTGCCGCGGTCTTTTTGGGTCTTGTTTTCTTTTCAGGAATTTATTGGTATTTGAATCTTTACCCTTATGAAAGCATAAGCACTGCGTATGGAGAAACAAAGAATGTGGTACTGCCTGATGGTTCAGTTGTGACTTTAAATAGCAATACTTCAGTGAAATACAAAAAGCATTGGAGTAATGAGGAAGAAAGAATTTTAACACTTGAAGGAGAAGCATTTTTCGATGTGACTCACAAATCAAATAATCAAAAGTTCGTTGTGAATACTTCGGATTTAAGCGTAGAAGTGCTCGGGACTGAATTTAATATTTCGACAAGACAAAAGAGATCAAGGATAGTTTTAAAAACCGGAAAGGTTAAAGTGCTTATAGATGGTAAAAAAGATCTAATTATGAAACCCGGGGAGTTGGTGGAGCATAATCATAAAACGTTAGCTATTTCTAAAGAACAAGTAAACCCGGATGTATATACGTCATGGAAAAAGAGGATACTTACTTTTCAAGGATCTACTTTAGCCGATATCTCCGGAATAATTAAAGACAATTATGGAGTGGAGATTTACATTGAAGATTCATTGCTTGCAAATGAAAAATTTACAGGCACTTTTCCGGCGAGTGAGGATGTAGATGTCTTATTATCGATGCTTTCCAAAAGTTACAATTTCAAAATAGTAAAAAACAACAATCGAGTAATCTTTAAACCCAAAAAGTAAAGTTTGCCAAGGATAAATAGCAGACTAAACTATTAATTAACCTATAAATAAAGAAATATGAGAAAAAATCTACCTCTTTTCGGTAAGGTATTTCTGGTGGTATGCCTATGGTGTATTGCTGAAATAAGTAATGCTCAAGTTCTTTCTTCATTAACCCCTGTAAGGAGTGAGAAGAACTATGAATTTGGCAAGAATCAAGAAAAATCAGTTTTATTAAAAGATGTTTTAAAAGACATTGAGAAGTATCACAAGGTCTTTATTAACTATGATGATAAAATCATGGATGGTAAATATGTTAGCGTAGAGGAAGGCGCTCTGATCGATAATAAAAATCATAATACGGATCAGTTGCTGGAAACTATATTAGCACCGTTAGCTATGAAATATGAGAAAATTAAAGAAAATATTTACTTAATTACAGAAGGAGAAAATGGAAAGCAAAAAATTACAGGGCTTCTATTTGATCCTGCCTCGCCAAGCTCAATGTATGCTTCCAGGGAGGGAATTTCGGATGAATTGTTATTCTCTCAAAGACTAGAGCAAACAATAAGTGGAACAGTAAAAAACGACGATGGAGAGGTATTGCCAGGTGTAAGCGTCGTAGTAAAGGGAACCACAATTGGAACGGTAACGGATATTAGTGGAAATTATTCACTCAGCGTTCCTGATGGCAGCGCTACTTTGATCTTTTCTTTTATAGGTTATCTCACTGAAGAGGTGGTTGTTGGAAATCAAACTACGATTAATATTAAACTTGTCCAAGATCTGCAAGCACTGTCGGAAGTTGTGGTAGTAGGTTATGGCACGCAACAAAAGAAAGATTTGACAGGGGCAATTTCAGTGATTAAGCCTCAGGAAATACAAAAACGGCAAGCCACAACTGTAGCTGAAGCTATGCAAGGTTTGGCTTCAGGTATTAATGTAAGAGGAGGAGGACGACCGGGTTCTGAAGCCCGCATTCAGATACGTGGGTTAAAAAATCTTCAAAATACAAATCCTTTATATGTAATAGATGGATTGATTACCACGGCTAACAGGGATTTTAATCCTAACGATATAGAATCTATTCAAATTTTAAAGGATGCCTCTGCAGCAGCGATCTATGGTTCACGTGCCGCAAACGGGGTTATTATAATTACCACTAAAAAAGGAAGAATGGGGCCAATGAAGGTAGATTTTTCTGCTAAAACCAGCATAACTACAACGCCTTTGTACGACCTGGCTGATACGGAAGAATTTTCAAGGTTAAATTATATGGCTTATGATAATGCCGGAGTTCCGAGACAGGATTTAGATTTATCAGTGAATACTGATTGGCAAAAGGAAGCATTTAGACAAGGGAGCATCAATGACTACAATATAAGTTTCTCAGGAGGAGGAGACAATGGTAAATATTATGTGTCTGGTAACTATTTTGGGAATAAAGGAACAGTAATAGATACAAGGTTTGACAGATTAAGTTTTAGGGTCAACACTGAAGGATCAAGGGGGATTTTCAGTATAGGGGAAAACCTTTCGGTAAGTAATTCAACTGCAGATGAAATGTCGGGTAATCCGTTTTTTGATGTAGTCAGATTGCTTCCTACCATTCCGGTAAAAGATGCAAATAATCCTGGAGGGTATGGATATGGCCACGAGGCTAAAGCCAGAACTTTTGGCACTAACCCTATTGCGATTGCTGATCTGGAAGACCGAACAAATGAAAACTTAAGACTGCGGGGAAATCTTTGGTCAGAAATCAAACCTTTTTCATGGCTGACCTATAGACTTAATTTGGGTTATGAAACAAGCGCAGATCATTATTCCTATTTAAGAAAACAAGGCAACTGGACGTTAAACCAGGAGTTTGTACCATCAATCGCAAACGAGAATAGGGCGAGATTTGAAAGTAAACTTGTTGAAAATACCTTAACGTTTAAAAAGACTTTTAATAAGCATTATTTCAACTTGGTAGTAGGGCAAACTTTCCAACAGGACAATTACGCTCAGATATGGGGAGAAAAACGAGATTTGTTGGAAAAGCCGGGAGGAGGATATTATAATGTCTTAGACCAAGGAGGATCGGCAAGATTAGGTGGGTTTAAAGAGCAGGCTGTTTTATTATCTTATTTAGGAAGACTAGAGTACACATTTGCGGATAAGTATATTTTAAATGCGGTAATTCGTAGGGATGGTTCTTCCAGGTTGGGTAATGATTATAAAGTAAAGAGTTTCCCTTCCGTATCAGCCGCGTGGAGAATTAGCAATGAAGGTTTCTTTGAGTTACCTGTCGTAAGTGATCTAAAGTTAAGAGCAAGTTATGGTGTTTTAGGAAGTGGTAATATTGGTTACTACGACTATATTCCTGTCGTAAATACTTTTCCAACGGTTGTTTTTGGTACCAACCAGAATGTATACCCAGGAGCCATTCAGACCTCATTAAAGAATGAAAATTTAAGGTGGGAGACACTTACCCAAACTAACTTTGGTATAGATTTAGGTCTTTTGAATAATAAATTATCGCTAACGGCAGACTATTTTATTGCTGAAACCAAGGACGTTTTATTTGGATATCCAGTGTTGGAAACTACCGGAAATGATGGAGGTAATCCCATAACAAATGGTGCTACATTAAAGAATACCGGTCTGGATTTTTCCCTTACTTATAATGAAAGTGAGAAAGTGATAAATTATTACGCTACCCTTAATCTATCCACGCTTAAAAATGAGATTAAAGAGTTGGGTTACGGTTTGAACAGACATGAAGACGCGAATACAGTTACAGAAATAGGGCAACCGGTAGGAATGTGGTATATGTTAGAAACTGACGGCTTGTTTCAGAATGAAGGTGACGTAAGTAGTCATGTGAGCAGTGATGGAACCATTATACAATCCACCGCAAAACCAGGAGACATTAGATTTAAGGACAATAATGATGACGGACAAATTACGAATGATGATAAAGTGGTAGTTGGAAGTCCTTGGCCGGATTTTGAATTAGGTTTAAATCTTGGTGCTTCTTATAAAGGTTTTTCACTTTCAATGAACTGGTTTGGATCTTTTGGCGCCCAGGTATATAGCGGCCCCCGAAGCGTGATGGATCGTTTTGATGATAACTCCAATTACAGAAGCGGAGTGAAACCATGGACTACTGAAAATCCCAATACTGATTTCCCCAGAGCTTATTATGGATCTACTTTGAACTCCAGAGGAGATACGGATCGCTGGCTGGAAAATGGAAGCTTTTTTAGGTTGAAATATATTTCTGTGGGCTATGAAATTCCTGAATCTATCGTAGAGAAAATAGGTTTTGCAAATGCGCAAATATCTATCTCAGGACAAAATCTAATCACCTTTACAAAGTATTCCGGTCTTGATCCTGAGTTTAATAACTCCAACA
Organism: Cytophagales bacterium; assembly: GCA_035628645.1. Taxonomy (GTDB): domain Bacteria; phylum Bacteroidota; class Bacteroidia; order Cytophagales; family Cyclobacteriaceae; genus DASPJL01. Next base: position 17,054 of record DASPJL010000096.1, read on the forward strand.
TCTTTAGAAGAGGATTTGATGAGGGTGCCTTTCCAAATATCAAAATGTATTCTTTAGGCATTCAGTTTGGCTTTTAAAATTTTAAATAATCGATTATTATGAAAAAGATTATATACAGTATTGTTTTGATTTTGACTGTTTTTGTTAATCAGTCTTGCAATGAGGATCTTCTGGACCAAGTCAATCCGAATACAAAAACTGTCACAGAGTTTTGGCTTTCAGAAACGGATGCTGAACAGGCAGTAAATTCAATTTATGCAGCATTTTATAAGCCCGGATCCTTTGCACGATGGATCTACTTTAGGCTTGATCTTACTTCCGATGAAGGTTTTAGCAACAGTCCTTGGATTGAATTAGCAGACTGGACACGTTTTCAATACATCAATTATGATTTCTGGGAGGGAAACAGGGTAACCTGGAGAGATACTTATAAGGCGATCTGGAGATGCAATCAGGTTTTGGCAAATGTTCCGGGTATCGAATTTCAAGATGCCGCAAAGAAAGAAAGAATTCTAGCCCAGGCTAAATTTTTAAGAGGTCTTCATTACTATTATTTGGCAATATTGTGGGAAAACGTTCCCATTATATTAGAACCTTCTTCCCCCGAAGTCAGACCTGCCGGTAATACGTTGGAAGAAGTATGGGTTCAGGTAGAAAAAGACTTGACAGAAGCCTCTCAGGGCTTACCTGCTGAGTGGGATGCGGAAAACAAAGGCAGACCTACAAAAGGAGCAGCAATGGCCATGCTCGGAAAAGTGCACATGCAGCAACGTGAATGGCAACAAGCTCTGGACGCATTTGATTATTTGGTTACAGGAGAGGGAAAGGGATTTTATGATTTGGAGGCCAACTTTAAGGATAACTTTACCCATGAAAAGGAGAATAACATAGAATCGGTGTTCGAAATCCAATATTCTGAGAAAAATACAGGAGCAGATAATGAAACTCAGGGAGCCAATATGGGAAATAACAGGGCTCAATTTTTCGCACCCCGGGGAATTGGATGGTCCGATGGCCAAGCAAGATATTGGGCTGTGAGACAGTTTAAAAAGGAAATGACCAAAGACAATACGCTTGATCCCAGGCTTCAGCATACATTTCTGTACGATTCTTTAGAAGAAGATTTTGGCGATAAAACTTATGGCAGAAACTGGGAATGGAATGATGACGAGGCCTGGTTTAGAAAATACCAGAGAGATTATTTCCGCTCAAATGAAGACTATTTTTCTCAGGTAAATATAAGATTGATCCGGTTTGCAGATGTTTTGCTGATGTATGCTGAGGCTTTGAATGAGTTAGATAATACAGCAGATGCTTATCAGTATGTGGACAGAGTAAGAACAAGGTCTAATATGAATCCACTGGCTATAGCTTATCCTGAAATTGGAAATAATAAAGATGCCTTCAGAGAAAGGCTTAAAGTTGAAAGGGTTCTGGAATTATGCGGAGAAAGCGTCAGATGGGCAGACTTAAAACGTTGGGGAGATCTTGAATCACAAGCGGGAGTTGATAAGATCAAAGAAAGAGATCCCGACTTCAATAACTTTGTGGTAGGAAAGCATGTCAGACTTCCTATTCCTAGGATGGACGAGGCCAACAACGTGAATCTTGATCAGAATCCAGAATATTAATTAAAGAATAGGGAGGAGGATTGCTTCTTTCCTCCCTATTGCTCTTGGAGCGAAGTCATCAGGAGTAGTTAACATTTCAAGACATTATTGTTGCACTTTCATTCAATTAGGTTCTTTATGTCTGTAAAACTGTTCACAAATCTTATTTTGTTATTCCTTTTATTATTTTCTACACTGCTTGTTGGCTGCGAGAAAGATAATGACAAATATGCTTCCACCTCTGTTTCTCCGTCGTCTTTCGGTAATGTTTTGATAGCAGACCCTCATATATTAAAACATGAAGGTTTTTATTATATGTATGGCACTTCAGATGTTAATCCGGATTTGGGTATACCGGTTTACAAATCGACTGACTTAATTAATTGGGAAGGACCAATAGGAAATGCAGGTCAGGGATATGCGCTTCTTGAAGGACAAAGTTATGGTGACAAAGGATTTTGGGCACCCTACGTTTTAAATCATAATAATAAATTTTACATGTTTTACACTGCCAATGAACATATCGCGGTTGCAACCAGCGATTCTCCACTAGGCCCTTTCATACAGGAAAACAAAAGCCCGCTTCACTCTGAAGTTAAAGAAATTGATCCTCATGTCTTTATTGATGAGGATGGAAAAAAGTATTTATACTTTGTCCGTTTTGACAACGGGAACAGAACATATGGCGCAGAACTGAATGAGGATTTATTAAGCATTAAGGAAAATACAATAGTCGAATGCATAAGACAATCCCAGAATTGGGAAATAGCTTCAGGTGCGCAATGGCCGGTAACGGAGGCACCAGCCTTATTAAAACAAAAGGATACCTATTATTTATTTTACTCTGGAAATGATTTCAGGCATCAGGGCTATAACGTGGGCTATGCTACTTCAAAATCTCCGTTAGGCCCATGGACAAAGAATCCCGACAATCCGATTATTCCTAAGGAGAAAACTTTTCCTGGTACTGCCGGATGTGAGTTCATAACTAATACTTCCGGTGAGTTGACAATGATTTACCATTCTCATGCAAGCGAGACATCGGTATCTCCCAGAAAGGCAGTGTATTCAAAGGTATCCTTTGTCGAAAGTGAAAGTGGACCTGACCAGCTTAAGGTAGAGGAGAAGAAAGAGCTTCCTAAGCTAGCTCAATAAATAATGAATTATAATAGAAAATGAAGAGAGGCGCTTTAAAATATAATTTGAACCTTAAATCTTTATTTATGAAAACGTTAACCCTTAAACTTAATTTAATTATTATTTTATTATCGGTTACCTGGCACCTACAGGCAAAGACCTTATATCTCAACGCACCAAGCTATAATTCCGCTCTCCAGGCTTTGGTAAATCAATGCGTGGCGGGAGATATTATTATTTTAAGGGCGGGAAGCCATTATGTGACTACACCAATTGTATTCGGCATAGGCAGGAATGGCGTCACAGTCAGGGGAGAAAATGGCGCTGTGGTAAGGAAGGCGCAAAATTCCTGGAACGCCGCCGCTTTTGAAATTTCCGGAAACAACAATACCATCGATAATATTGATCTGGACGGAGGAAATCTTCCTGAGGCAGGTATTATAATTTATGGGCAAAGGAACACTATATCCAATTCTAAGATACATAATTGCGGAAACAGCAGCGCAGTAGGAGCGGGAATTTTACTGCACAACAGCGGCAACCCTGTATGCGCACTAAATACCGTAATTGGTTGTAAAGTTTACTATAATTATATGGTTGGAATTTCTCAAAACGGACATTCTGACGGAAGAATTCAAGATAATCAAATTTATGAAAATGGGGCGGAAGGGCTTACTGTTGATATTCATAGCCATAATAACTACATATTTAATAATTGGATACACAGAAATAATGCCGCCAATCGTGGAGTAGGAGGAGTTGGAATTGATTTTTCAAACGGAAATCAATTGATAGGTAATACCATTGATTATACGGTTTTTAAAAGCGGCATTACTTTTCAAAATAATATCGGAGGATGCGATGGCACCATTGTAAGAGACAACAGGATAAATTTTAATGAAGGCTATGGCATTTTAGAAAGATTTACTCAATATCAAAATACAAATTCTTTATTTCAAAACAATGAATTAACAGGAAACAGGTTGGGTACTCATCATGTGTCCTATACTGTCGCGAGGTTAGGAAGCGATGAACAAGAGAAAGCCGGTTTTTCTGAGGAGCTTTCCATGTATCCCAATCCTTCTCAAGGTCATGTAACTTTTGATTTTGGCAAATATGAGAACGAAAATATAAGTATTGTGATTAAGGATCTTCAAGGCAAAGTACTGCACGAGAAAAATTTAACAGGAGGGAGAAGCTATCATCTGAATAATACGGATTTTCTGAAAAAAGGCGCTTACATCGTTAAGCTCACTATAGGTTCCTCAGTAAAAAACAGGAAGTTAATAGTGGACTAAAGGGTTTTTAAAAATTTTGTTTCGATAAAGATTAGGATAATTTGTTCTAATCTTTATTTCTTTTTCTTATTAGACTAAAGTTACAAAGTGAGCAAACCATCCTGTGCAACACTGGATTATTGTATTTAATGGCATTTAAAATAAAAGTTTAACATAAATAGGATTAACAATGAAAAAAAACAGGTATTCATTTCTCTTGCTTATCGCTTCTATATTGTTTCAATATTGCTCATCAAAAAAGCAGGAAACTAAAGCAGAGGATTCCTTAAAAGTAGAGTCTTCGAGGGAAATTTGGAGCGAAGAACAAGCGAATAACTGGTATAGTAAACAAGGTTGGCTGGTAGGCGCAAATTATAATCCGGCTTCAGCCATTAATCAACTGGAAATGTGGCAGGCGGAGACCTTTGATACCGCTTCTATCAACAAGGAACTAGGATGGGCCTCTTCTATAGGGATGAATACCGCCAGAGTTTACCTTCATGATCTTGTACATCTTAATGACTCCACAGGGCTTTATGAGCGAATAGATCTATTTTTAGATATTGCCTCAAAACATGGAATTAAGCCAATGTTTGTCTTTTTTGATTCCTGTTGGGATCCCTTTCCAAAAGCCGGAAAACAAAGAGATCCTAAGCCTCATGTCCATAACTCCGGATGGGTGCAAAGTCCCGGAGCAAACGCTCTGAAAGACTCTACCCAATATCCGAGATTAGAAAGATACGTAAAAGGTGTAATTCGAAAATTCGCTGATGACGATAGAATATTGGCATGGGACGTTTGGAATGAGCCAGACAATGATACTGGTCCTTCCTATAGAAAAGTAGACCTTCCTAACAAGGTTGATTATGTAATCCCTTTATTGAGCAAAGCCTTTGTATGGTCGCGATCGGTTAATCCGTCTCAACCCTTAACCTCAGGCGTATGGCTTGGCGATTGGTCCACGCACGAAGGATTGAAACCAATTGAGAAGTTACAGTTGGAACAATCCGATATTATCTCTTTTCACAACTATGACAAACCAAAAGACCTGGAAGAAAGAATTAAATGGCTGCAAAGATATAAAAGGCCGATCCTTTGTACAGAATATATGGCAAGGCCCAACGGAAGCACTTTCGAAGGTTTTTTACCTTTAGGGAAAAAATATAATGTAGCAATGATTAACTGGGGATTTGTAGATGGTAAAACGCAGACGAAATATCCCTGGGATAGCTGGGAGAAGACATATACAGCAGAACCTCCTGTCTGGTTCCATGAGGTATTCAGAAAAGATGGAAAGCCTTACAAAGAGGAAGAAACTGAGTTGATAAAAGAGTTGACGGGTGTTAAATCTGCTAAAGCGTCACTTACATCCAATTAATTCAATAGGGAGCTTTTAAGCCGGTAGTTTTTAATTTTCATTGAAGAATTAGAATAAAAAAATTCACGTGGTAAATTTCTTTAAAGTGGCAGTTATATTTTTAATATTATCTCTATTCACCTTCTGTAGCAAGGATGAAAATGTTAAAGTAGCGGAAGAAGTAGCAAGCAAACCTCCGGTAACAGGAATCAGGATTGCCTGGGATTATACAACTTTAAAAAAAGTCTCGGCAGGAACCACGGGTTATAATGGTTACGCACGTCTTATCCAGCTTCATGACCAGACGTTGATTTGTGTATATGAAGCTGACGGCAGCATAGTCGCTGTAAAAAGTGCTGACCTTGGTGCAAACTGGTCCGCGCCTGTTACAGTTGCAGCGAAGGAAGAAGGAGTAAATATGTCAGTTCCTGATATACTCCAACTTAATGATCATTCAATTCTTGTCGGATTTAATCCCAGGCCTTATGTTAAGGGCCAGGGTAAAAGATTCGGCATCCGAACGATAAAAAGTTATGATGGAGGAGTAACCTGGAAAGATGAAAAATTACTTTATGAGGCAGGATTCAATTTTGAAGACGGTTGCTGGGAGCCGTCAGCCATCCAACTGCCTTCCGGGGAAATCCAGTTGTTTTTTGCAAACGAAGGATTATATACAACATCAAATGATCAGAATATTTCACTTCTACGCTCACAGGATGGCGGCTTAACCTGGGCTGAAACTCCTGAAATAGTAAGCTATAGAGCTGGAAGCCGGGATGGTATGCCAGTGCCTGTATTCCTGCAAAATGGAAATGAGATTGTTTTCGCTATCGAAGATAATGGCGATCAGAATTTCAAACCTTATATTATTCGAAGTGCTCTGGAAAATAACTGGAGCGAGGTAGCAGAGGGAAACAGTCAAAACAGGACCTACGCACTTTCTGATCCGTTACAACCATCTATTTATGCAGGCGCTCCTTACCTACGACAGTTGAAAACCGGAGAAACCGTACTTAGCTACCAGGGGACCGAAGGAAGAAATAATACTATGGATAATGCAGAAATGAAGGTAGTGATTGGTGATAACGAAGCTAAAAACTTTAACAGGAAAACCTCTCCCTTTTCAATCCCCGGAAATAAGTCAGGATTATGGAATAGTTTAAGTGTTCTTGAAGACAATACGGTGGTGGCGATTACAAGTACTAACGGTTTCTCCGGCGGTAATACCGAAGTATGGATGATAAAAGGGAAAGTAATACCTGAGTTGAAAGCCTCGTCAAATACAATCAATATTGATGGCGAGAAAAATGAATCCGCCTGGAACATGCCCTTTCCTGTTTTTATTGGACATAAAAGTGAAACCCAATCCCATCACAGTTTTTCCTATGATCAAGAGTATTTATACATTTTAAATAATGTTAAAGACAAAAATATAGTGAAGGATTCTCCAAAGCCTGAGGAAAATGACGGCATCACGATTTATGTTGATGCGTTAAACAAAGCTTATGAAGCGCCTGACAAAGGAGTTTTCAGTGTTTTTGTTTCATCTGATAACAAAGTGGTTTTAAAGGAAGGTGAAAATAAAAAATGGGTTGAGCGAGAAGTTAATAACGCAATTAAATCAACAAGTAAAGATGTTGAAGGTGGATATATTCAGGAAATCGCGATTCCCTGGGAACTTCTTGGCGGCATGCCTGCACTGGATACGAGAATAGGATTAAACATCAGCCTTACGGAAGATACTGGAAAAGGAACTCCGGATTTTGAAGAAAGCATAGCTTACAATGATAGAATGAAGCCTTATACCTGGCTCTCACTTACGTTGAAGTAATAATGAATTTTACAACTACTCATGTCTTTTTCCATCCTGTTTCGACAAATAGAAAAGTACCTGGAATGGATTTAAGGAAATAATAAAAAGGGAAAATAACATTTGCAATGACATTGTAGATCTCAAAATCTCCCTCCTTCTTTCAAGGAGGGAGATTTTGAGGGTGGTGAGTCGTTAGAAGAATTTTGTTAAAAGAATATTAAATTCAGGGAAATTTCAAATAAGGTGTAAGTGATTTTAAGCCAGGTTTTGTCTTATTCTTAAAGTAGAAAAAAGTAAAGAGAAAGTTTACATATTGTTAACAGCCCAAAAAGCCGCAAACTGCCAAGTTTTACGGAAAAGGCGATCTTTAATTTAAAATAAAAGCGATGAACAAAAGGTGTTTTGTTATTTTACTGCTAGTAAGCACATTCTCATTTGCCCAGTCAACTATTGATATTTCGGGGTTTGATAAAAAAGGAGCTGCTACGGTAAAAGTAAATAATAATATTATTGAGATCGTCTGGCCAACCGGAGCAACAGAAAAGGGAAAGGTTTTGATTAACATGGTGGAAGGGCAGCCACTTTTTAAAAATATTTCCCTCTCCAAGGGTGAAGCTTTCGAAGAAATAGCCTCTGGAGTGGATCCTGCTTTTATTCTTACAAGAGGAAAAAGGGATCTTTCAAAAGAGAGTGGATGGAATATTTTCTTTGACAAAACTGCTTATTTGCCTCATAAATCTTTTTTTTTAAGCCTGAATAAGAAGCAAGCCAAGGTGTTGAGCAATGGCTCCAGGACCCAACTGCTAATTTCAGAAATAAAGGCGGATGATTTTTCAGGCACTATTGAGATCACCTTTTATGATGGAAGTCCGCTGTTAAATATTGCAGCAGTGGTTGCCACACCCCGTGACTCAACGGCAATAATTTACGATGCGGGACTGGTAAGTAAAGGTCAGTTGTGGGAAGATATTTTCTGGTCCGATGCTGACGACTTTTTGCAATCTGCAAAAGTCGATGTGAATACTGCTGCAAAAGAATTGCCTGTAAAATACCGAACCATAATTGGGGAAACACAAAATGGTAGTATGGCTGTTTTTCCTCCGCCCCACCAATATTTTTATCCACTTGACAATGCTTATAATCTAAAATATACCTGGTTTGGTAAAAATTACCGGGATATGATTCCTGAATTTGGAATTGGAATCAGGCATGATTTGATGGGTGACCGACGCCATGTTCCCTGGTTCAATGCCCCTCCCAACACGCAGCAACGCTTAAATTTCTTTTGTCTTCTAAGCACGGAAAAGGATGGGAAGATTCTTGAAAAAGTAAAGCAATTCACACACGGTGATTCCTACAAAAATATTCCCGGGCATTATACCATGGCAAGCCATTTTCATACGGAACATATTGACGACGTGCTCACGCATAAGCCGCTGCCGGAAATTCCTGGACATGTAAAGGCGCTCCGAAACCTGGGGGTGAACATCATGCACCTAGGTGAATTCCATCTTGCCGGTAATCCTCATGACAACGGACCGAGGAGGTTGCCGGAATTTAAGCTCATGTTTGAAGAATGTGCGAGGCTTTCGGAAGGCGATTTTCTGATGCTGCCTGGCGAAGAACCGAACAGTCATTTTGGAGGACATTGGATGAACCTTTTTCCCAAGCCTGTTTACTGGATTATGTCACGGGAGCCCGGAGAGCCTTTTGTGGAGGAAGTTCCAGGATATGGAAAAGTTTATCGCGTAGGAAACAAAGAAGAGCTATTAAAGCTTTTGGAAGTGGAAAAAGGGTTGGCCTGGACGGCACACGCACGTACCAAAGGCTCCACTGGTTATCCTGACAGATACAAGGATGAGGCGTTTTTTGCCTCCGATCGCTTTTTGGGAGCTGCCTGGAAAGCGATACCTGCTGATCTCTCTCAACCGAGATTAGGGAAGAGAGTGTTAGACTTGATGGACGACATGGCCAATTGGGGACATAAAAAGTATGCGATCGGGGAAGCAGACTTATTCAAGCTGGAGCCTGGTTATGAAATTTATGGTCATATGAACATAAACTACTTACAGCTTGATGAATTGCCAAAATTTGAAGAAGGTTGGCAGCCGGTATTGGATGCAATGGAAAGCGGGAAGTTTTTTGTGACAACGGGAGAAGTATTGTTGACGGGGTTCGCGGTGGACGGTAAAAAATCCGGTGAAACTTTAAAATTAACCAATAACGGCGGCGCCAACATTTCATTGGAAATAGACTGGACTTTTCCCTTAAATTTTATTGAAATTGTATCCGGTGATGGCAACAAAGTTTACCGTGAAAAGGTAAGCCTGGAAGAGACCAAGGCATTTGGCAAACAAAAATTTAACTTCAGGCATAACCTTAAAGGGAAAAATTGGGTAAGGCTGGAGGTATGGGATGTAGCAGCAAATGGCGCTTTTACTCAATTTGTGTGGATTGAGTAAATCGCTTTTCAGGAGCAATCTTAATTGGCTTCCTGGTTTCTCCCCGATTTGTATATTTAGTTCGTTTTTTTAATCTGAAGTTTTTTAATCCCCGTATAGTAATCTTAAACTCCTGATTCTCATAGGATTGATTGATGCTTAAACGACGGCATTATACTTATGCCTGTTTAGTTGCATAGTTATCCGGATTTATAGGAGAATCCAATAGCTATGGCAATGTTTAGAATTTAAACCAATATACTTTTTTCAGTCATCAAGCATCTAAACACCTAATAAATATCAGCAATTGTCAGGCATTAGTAATTTTAAATAGCCACGACTATTTGACCGGTTATTTAAAATTAACTTAACAGGGGGAATAGACGTTGAGTTGTTATAACAATAAACACAACTTTAAAGCTGATGATATGTTTGAACAAAACACACAAAATATGAACCGATACGAAACTTTGTCAGGACGAATGAATGAATTGCGCAAGGAAGGATATGTTGAAGATTTCAATTTACAGCAGAACTGCATTGAATGTCGCGAAGGACGTTTTAATGTATTTGCTGACGAATTTAAAGTGGATAAATTTTACCGTTTTGAAGGCCCTTCGGACCCGAGTGACTCAGCAATACTCTATGCTATTTCGTCAGAAAAACATGGATTAAAAGGAGTACTGGTCAATGGATATGGTGTATATAGCAATACCATTACTGACGAGATGCTTGAAAAGCTGGAAATGAAATAGCGTATTAGTTTTTCCATTGCAGAAATGATGAATAAGAAACAGTTTGTCCTGGCTTTTGTTCTGTTTTCCCCGTATTGAGTCAGCTCGACCAATTAATCCTATCCTCTTGTTCCAAAGCCCTCGAAACAGGAAATTTCCCTGCCTTTCGTTATTTTGCCGACCTGCATCCAAAAATTGTTATAACTTTGATCAATATGGAAAGGTCTTTCGTTTCCCCAGGTGGTCAATTGTTGCTCGGATTGAAAAAGGTTGATTCTGGTGCGCTTTCAGTTCCTTCCCAATTTTCGGAATACACTGTTCTGTTTATTGAAAACGGAGAAGGTATTTATAAAGCAGATTTTGGAGTTTTTCCCTTTAAAGGACCGGTTCTGCTATTTTCCACGCCATTCCAAACTATTCAGGTAGACCAGTGCAGTGCAGAAAGTGGTTACCTCATCCAGTTTCATGGCGATTTTTACTGTATAGAATTTCATAAGGCGGAGGTAGCCTGCAATGGTTTATTATTTAATAACATTTACATCGAGCCATCCATAGCGCTTAATCCGAAAGATGTTGAGGAATTTCGGTTGCTGATTAATCAAATGTGTGATGAAATTCCTCCTGACCCTCCCAATGATGCAGTCCTGACTTCCTACCTGCAGTTATTTCTGGCTAAGGCAAGCAGACTTAAAATAAATTCGCTTTCTAAAACAGCGTTAACTGGGGGAAAGGATGCTACAATGGAGAAATTCAAAGACTTGGTGGATCAAAATTTCCTTACCTTGCACAAGCCTTCTGATTACGCCGAAATCTTAAATATTCCCCCTGGTACATTAGCAAAAAAAAGCAAAAGGTATTTTAAGAAATCTCCATCTGAACTGATTCAGGAACGATTAATACTTGAGTCAAAAAAGAGGCTTCATTTAACAAGACTTAGCATTAAGGAAATAGCCTATTCTCTGAATTTTAAAGACGAATACTACTTTAGCCGTTTTTTTAAAAAAATCTCAAAAGTATCTCCTCAGTCGTTTCGAAACGCTGCAGGCATTTCAATTGTAGCTGATTTGTCCATGGATTAACAAAGTTTGTCCATAGTTCCCTTTTTTCCTGATCCGGATCTTTCAAGTAACAACTGAATCTGTCCACGTTTACAGGGATATAAATTCTTATAAAAAAATTGCATTGTGCCAATTTTAAAAGATATCTAATTTTTACTGTCGACAAATACGATATATTTGGTTATTCCCAGGGCGCCAGAAAATTTCAATGAACAAGTTATACTTCCTTCTTTTACTCGTATTTTTTCACTTTATTCCTGATCTCTTTGGACAATTATCTGAGATAAAATTCAAACGTATTGGTACAAACGAAGGGCTTTCCCAAAGCAATGTTTTAAGCATTTTTCAAGATAATAAAGGTTTTATCTGGTTTGGGACAAGGGATGGTCTTAATAAATATGATGGGTATAAATTTACAGTGTATAAAAATAATGCTAAAGATCCCACAAGTTTATCCAATAACAACATAAGATCTATCATTGAAGATGATGAGCACAATCTTTGGATTGGAACAATTGGTGGTGGCATTAGTATTTACAATCGTGAAGAAGACAACTTTACCCATTACAAGCATGATAAAAACAATCCGAATAGTCTTTCCAATGATAATGTTTATTCAATGTTTAAAGACAGGGAAGGAAATATATGGGTGGCTACTTATGGGGGCGGTTTAAATTATTTTAATAAAAAAACAAAGCAGTTTACTTCCTACCAGCACGACGACAAAAATCCGGCGAGTATCAGCAGCAATATTACCACGTCGGTTATAGAAGATCATAACGGAAATATCTGGATCGGCACGGAACAGGGCGGCGTCCAGATGTTCGATAGAAATAAAAAAGTATTTACAGACCACTTGTTTAGGGATGACCAAAAAACAGACCTGAACAATAATGTAAGGGCGCTTTTCTGTGATTCCAAAGGAAATGTGTGGGTAGGCACCAACGGAGAAGGGTTAAGCAGATACAATCCTGAAATTGGAACCTTCACCACCTATCTTCACGATAAAAATAACCCGAATAGTATTGCGCATAATGTTATCCAGTCAATTGGCGAAGATAACGAGGGCAATCTTTGGATTGGAACAGAAAACGGAGGAATAAGTATTTTAGATCCGGCCTTCACCACTTTTACTACCTTAAAGCATGCCGACAATAATATTTATAGCCTGAGTAATAATTCAATTTACTCTATTTATAAGGATAAGGAGCAAAATATGTGGATTGGCACATATTCAGGAGGAATAAGCTTTTACAGCAAGGGAAGTCTTAAATTTAGTTTGTTTAATAAGTCGGTAGACAATAAAAACAGTGTAAGTCACAACAGTATTTTAAGTTTTGAAGAAGATGCTGATGGTAATTTATGGATCGGCACCGATGGTGGCGGTTTAAATTTATACGACAGGAAAACCGGGAAATTCTCTTACTTCAAAAATGACCCTTCCGATCCTTCAAGTATTAGCGGAGATTTTGTTCTGTCTGCTTTAGAGGATAAGGAAAAAAATCTGTGGTTTGGTACGTGGGGAACCGGATTGAATAAATTCGACCCGAAAACCAAGACCTTTAAACACTACAGGCATGATCCAAACAATCCCAATAGTTTAAGCACTGACAATGCATGGACACTAATGGAGGACAGCAAAGGCAATTTATGGATCGCAACCATTTATGGAGGGATAAACCTATTTGACAGGAGAAGCAATAAGTTTACTCATTTTAGACATGATGAAAATGTAAAGAATAGCATAAGTATGAATAACATTCATTCTATCTATGAGGACAGCAAAGGCAACATTTGGATCGGAACGGATGGAGAGGGTTTAAACTTATATGATCCCGAAACCAATGGATTTATTCATTACAAACACGACGAAAATGACCCTTCAAGCCTGAGTAATAACAGCGTGAATTATATTACCGAAGACACAAAAGGCAATCTTTGGATTGGGACTTATACCGGACTCAATCTTTTTAACAGGGAAAAAAATAATTTCACCAGTTTTTATGAAAAAGACGGGCTTCCGAACGATCTCATTAATGGCATATTAGAAGATGACAAAGGAACATTGTGGATAAGTACCAACAAGGGTATTTCTAACTTCGATCCGGTAAATATGACCTTCAGAAATTTCGATACGGGAGACGGCTTGCAGGGTAATGATTTTATTCATGGATCTTGTTTAAAAACCCGTGATGGAGAAATGTACTTTGGGGGTCCAAATGGCTTTAATTCCTTTTATCCGGATAGCATAAAAGACAATCAACTGATCCCCGAAATAGTTATTACCGACTTCCTTATTTTTAATAAACCTGTTTCCGTTCGGGACACCAATTCGCCACTTGAAAAAAACATCACTGAAACCGACAGGATAATTCTTTCTTATGAACAATCGGTCTTTTCGTTTGAATTTGCCGCTTTAAATTACGTCCAATCCAATAAAAATAAATACGCCTACAAGTTGGAAGGCTTTGATAAAGAATGGAATTACGTCGGAACAAAACGTACGGCTACTTATACCAATCTTGATCCGGGAAATTATATTTTCCGGGTAAAAGGTTCCAACAATGATGATTACTGGAATAAAGGCGGGACTTTCATAAATATTACCATTACACCTCCTTTCTGGAAAACATTATGGTTTAGAATACTCGTCCTTGCCGTCATCCTCGGAAGCTTTTTTTCATGGTATAGAATAAGAATTAACGCAATCAAAAAGCAAAAAGAAGAACTCGAAAAACAGGTACGGGAAAGGACGGCCCAGGTAGTAGCCCAAAAAGAAGAATTAGAAACTCAGGCTGAAAGTTTAAAATTGGCAAATAACTCCCTTGTCTTTCAAAAGGAAGAGATACTGAAACAGAAAGACGCCATAAGTTCTCAAAGTACAAAAATTGAGGAACTTTATACAGAACTTAAAGATAGTATCCGCGCCGCGCAGGATATTCAGCAGTCCATCCTTCCGCCGGAATCTTATATAAAAAAATACCTTCCCGAATCCTTTATTTTAAATAAACCCAAGGATGTTGTCAGTGGAGATTTTTACTGGTTCGATGCAAGAAAGGATAAACTTATATTTGCCGCGGTAGATTGTACAGGGCATGGCGTGAGCGGGGCTTTCATGTCTATAAACGGCCATCATTTGTTAAACCATGCTATCCATTATTATGAAGACCCCAAAGCCTCTGATATTCTTAACAAGCTAAATGAGGGCGTTATAAAAGAACTTCATCAAATGGAGGAAGATTCTATAATAAAGGATGGTATGGATATCTCATTGTGCATTATAGATAAGGAGAGAAAAATATTGCAATACGCTGGGGCCAATAATCCATTATATATACTTAGAGGCACAAATCTTATTCAAATTAAAGGCAACAGATATCCTATCGGGGTTTCTTTGACAGGCCGGATTAATAAGTTCACCAACCATGAAATAGAAGTTGAGGAAGGAGATGTATGTTATATTTTCTCCGACGGCTATGCAGATCAGATAGGGGGAGATTCGGGAGATGAGAAGTTTATGTATAACAGATACAGGGAGCTACTAATAAGTATTGGAAATGAGGATATGGACAAACAACAGACCATACTCGAGCAGACCCTTAACCAATGGAAAGGCAACAAGGATCAGCTTGATGACATTTTAGTAATTGGCTTTAAGATTTAAAACCATTTATAAGCAATTGACTTTACAGTGATGAGCAAGATTAAAATCCCCTAACGTTTACCATAAATCTTTATATTAAACTTAATCCATTTTTTCTTTCTGCACCCAACACCGCAGCTCTTTTACCAGTAAAATATTTTACTATACCCTTAGATTAATCCCGCTGTTTGAAAAATCCTTCAAAAATTCACTATCAATAGCTACTTAAATCACTAAGTCAGGCGATGTTTTTTTATCTGTTATCGTGCTAACATTGTAAAGATCAGAAAGTTTAATCAGCACAATAAATAGCAACCAGACAAGTATTCAAACTTTTATGCACAAAGATTCGGAAACGTTCAAAATATTGGTTCAAAATGAAAATGCCTATATAGGATTATGCTCTTGCTGCCAGGAATTTAATTTTGCTTATAAAAATATCCTGCTGACTTTTTCGAAGAATGAATTGATGGTCTTTTGCAATTGGCTTATAGAATGTAAAGACGACAAAGACTATTTTTTGCCGCTTGCACACGGAAGGAATAGAATATATCAAAGTCCTTTAAAGAATATGTTCCTTGTCTTTTCAAACGAGGAACTTGAAGAGATATCCGGAATGCTTAATCAGCTCACGCTGTTGTTAGAAGCCAGGGAGCTGGTACTTTATAAAGAATAGTTTAAAATTGACTACCATGGACATACCAACACTTGAAGAGGTCGAGTTTTATATTTTTCTTTTTTTCTTTTGGTTAGGAGCCTGATTGGATAAGGGAAAATTCTCCTAAAATTCCCCCCCTACCCCCGCCAGCGGGGGAGACTAGGACTTCAAGCTCTCATTCCAGTTTCCAATACTTTAGTCACACCTATTCCCACTAAGGGTTACTTTCCATCCTAAGAATTCACAAACAAAAATGGAGCGCAATCTCCCCCGCCGGCGGGGGCAGGGGGTGGAATCAAACAAAAATTTAATCATTAGCCAAGCAAATGAAAGCAGACAAGTCCAACAATTACCGCTACAAATCAAAATTTCAGCCTTTAGCGAATAGGTTGCGAAAAGAGATGACTAAAGCTGAAGCTTGCTTATGGAAATACGTTTTAAGGGCAGGTTTGATGAAAGGGTATTCATTTAGAAGACAAAGACCTGTTTTGGACTATATCGCTGATTTTATGTGCAAAGAATTAAATCTTATTATAGAAGTTGACGGAGTAACACATACTTGGGAAGAGGTTATAGAAAAAGATCAAACCAGACAGAAACGGTTGGAAGAAGCAGGATTTACTGTTTTAAGATTCACAGACGAAGAAGTTTTAAAAAATATTAATGGAGTAGCATCCACTATTGAAGATTGGATAGGGGGAAATTTTACTATAATTCCACCCCCTACCCCCGCCAGCGGGGGAGACTAGGACTTCAAGCTCTCTTTCCAGTTCCAGGACTTTAACCACACCATACTTCCTTAAGCGTACTTTCCACTTAAGAATTCACAAACAAAAATGGAGCGCAATCTCCCCCGCCGATGGGGGCAGGGGGTGGAATTAAACAAAAATCCAAGCATTAGCCAAACAATAAAAGCAGAAAGGCCCAACAACTATGACTACAGATAAAAACTCCACCTCTACTCACTTCAAACTCCTTTTCCAGTTCCAGGACTTTAACCGCACCATACTTCCTTAAGCGTACTTTTCACTTAAGAATTCACAAACAAAAATGGAGCGCAATCAAATTACACGCATGTAATTAAAATTTCTCCGTGAAAAAATGAATTACACACGTGTAAACTTCAATTACACACGTGCAAATGAAAATTTCACCGTAAAAAATTCATTTGCATGATGTTTTTTTTGGTTTCACGACAGTTTAATTCCTTTCATGGAGAAATCTTATCTATTCAGGAATAATTTTTTGTATTGCATTACATATGGTGTAGGTGAAATGGTTTTTTGAAGGAGGGGAGAAATAGCTATTGGAGCCGCCCTGAATTTTTTGTATTGTATTTTACTTTTTTTGTAAATACCTTGGGGAGGTGATTTTTGGCGCGGCTGGTTTTGAAAGGCTATTGGTTATTGATAGCGTAAATGAAGAAGTTCCTGCCATTTTAAGAACATTAACACAACAAACAGTGAAAAAAATAGCATTAATCTTACTGACAGTTATTACACTATCAACGGCTTATGGACAAAACGACAAACATGGAAATCCAGTATTCAACAGTGAACTGATCAGTGAAGAGAAACTTGACGATTTTGAGTTGACTTCAAGTTATTACACCATTGAAAACAACATTTCAAATAAAGGTTCATCTGTTTATGTTAGCGACAAACCGACTTTGTCTGACTATTTGAAATTTGCCCGAGAACTTCCTTCAAATTTTTTTATAGCTCATCAAGGACAAAATGTAATGGTGATGATTATGTTAATGCAAAAAGTTGAAGGCTCTAATACAACTCTCTCTTACAACATTGTGGTGTTTGGGGTGAGATCAGTGGCAAGAGATGGAGGTACGAGGCACAGCCTCGCACCGCATTTATAACGCCGAGACTAGCAGGGGAGATAGATAAGATGGGATTGAGTAGGAGCATCATAAATGTCCGTCATTGCGAGCCCCTTCGCGAAGCAATCTGTTTGAAGTTCCCAAAATCAGGCAGATTGCTTCGTGCCTCGCAATGACGGTGACTTCAATGATGGGCTGCTTTGAGGAATTATTTCAGGCAGTGGAGATAATGGGGAAGAAGATAAGATGGAGATTGAGTAAAATTTTGGAGAGAGGGAAGAGAAATAGAAGCAATTAATTTCTTTTCCTTTTACCATGGAAACATAAAGGACAATGGAATTTAAGAAATACAATTCAATAGAAAATTTATATCAGGAAGATTTTATCCGTTCAATTATTGAGCAAGGTTTTGGCGAACTCGAATATGTTGTGCAGGAAAAAGTTCACGGAGCAAATTTGAGTTTTATAACAGATGGACAAAGCATTTTATCCGCGAAACGAACAGAACTCATTTTGGACAACGAACAGTTTTTTAATTCAAAGATCGTTCAAGACAAATACTAGGACAAAATTTTAGCATTGCATGATTACCTTTTTAAACACCATGACAGCAAAAGGGTGATCATATTCGGTGAACTCTTTGGCGGCGGTTATCCTCATGGTGATATTCCCAAAGACGACAATGCTAAGCTTGTCCAAAGAGGCATCTACTACTGTCCGGCCAATGACTTTTTTGCATTTGATATTTTGCTCGATAACGAAAAATACTTAGACGTTGAGACCGCTTCGGCTCTTTTTGAAAAGTTTGGGTTCGTACATGCCAGGACATTATTTAAAGGAACTTTATCGGAATGTTTAGCCTATTCAAACGCTTTTAAGACAACCATTCCTAAAGACTTTAACCTTCCGGAACTGGACGGGAATATTTGTGAAGGAGTTGTGGTTAGACCGGTTCAAAATGTTTTTTTACGGACAGGCTCAAGGGTTTTGATTAAAAACAAAAATGAGCGATGGGCTGAAAACAACAATTATATAGACAAAGCCATTCTTAGCAATCTTTTACACGAAGACGAGGATCTAAGTGAGGCAGCACGATTCTTATGCGAAGAAGTGTATAAACTCATTACTGAAAACAGACTTGCAAATTTAATTAGCAAAATAGGTGAAATAAACCCTAAAAAGGACTTTGGAAAAGTTTTGGGTTTGTTCAACAAAGATGTATTATCCGACTTTACTAAAAACTACAAAGACAATTACGACGCTTTGGAAAAACATGAAAGCAAAGCCGTGAATAAATTTCTGAACAAACATGCAGGGCAGCTAATAACTGACTACTACGATAGATAGAGGGTCTTTATAATTCGCTATTCTTGAGATTTGAGGCAGATCTTGCGGGAGAAACTAGCTCTTAGCTGGTGCGAGGTTGTACCTCGTACTCCATTTCTTTCGATAAAGCCAGCAATGCAGCACTAACGTTAGTCAGAATGCAAAAAGACAAAATACAAAGAAATTAAGAATGAAAAGGAAATTTATAAATCAAACAGGAGACTCAAATAAATTTTGGACAATCGAACAGTTTGACAAAAAGTATCTTGTTCATTGGGGGAAACTTGGAACTGAAGGTCGCAGTAATGAAAAAGACTTTCCAACAATAGACGAATGCTCAAAAGAAATTAAAAGACTTATTAAGGAAAAAATTGCCAAAGGATATTCAGAAACTAGCGACTTAGGAAATATCCCGGACAAACAAATTTCACAATATAAACCTATGAACGAAGAAGTATTTTGGGAAATTATTGGGAGTTTTAATTGGAAAAAAACAGGAGATGATGATGCGGTATTAAGACCTGCACTAAAAAAACTTGTTGCGATGACCGTTGATGATATTAAGCAATTTGCTGAAATCTTGGCTGAGAAACTTTACGAACTTGACGGTTTAGCTCATGCTTCCAATATTGGACCTGATTCATATAAGGGAGAAGACCAATTTTTTTCAGTTGATTATTTTTTATACGTCAGATGTTGTGTTATAGCAAACGGAAAGGACTACTACTATCATGTCCTTAATACACCAACAGATATGCCGAAGGAAATAGACTTTGAAGCATTGCTGTATTTAGCTGGCGACGCCTATAACAAAAAGCTGAAAACTGAAGGAGAGTTTATCAACACAAAACTATCTTTTGAGACATTTAGTAACGCAGAAAAGTGGAAATGATATCAGAGAAAATGTGTGAGCTGACACGAGACGAAAAAAAGCCACAGGAAAATGACTAAATTAAATACTATTCCAATAATAGAATTTGAAACAGCGGAAACATTTGAAACCTGGCTCGAAAAGAATCACAATAACTCAAATGGGCTGTTGCTCAAAATATTCAAGAAAAATTCCGGGAAAACGACCATCAGCTATGCAGAAGCACTCGATGTAGCACTTTGCTACGGTTGGATTGATGGCCAAAAACAAGCATTTGACGACCAAGCCTGGCTGCAAAAATTTGGTCCCCGAAGAGCAAAAAGTATTTGGTCCAAAATAAATCTTGGACAT
The DNA here is from genome assembly GCA_035628645.1 of Cytophagales bacterium. Classification (GTDB taxonomy): domain Bacteria; phylum Bacteroidota; class Bacteroidia; order Cytophagales; family Cyclobacteriaceae; genus DASPJL01. The sequence continues at coordinate 37,164 of DASPJL010000096.1, forward strand.
GTAGAAAGATTGATCAATGCTGGTAGAATGAGACCTGCAGGATTAAAAGCCGTCCAAAAAGCCAAAGAAGACGGTAGTTGGGAAAAGGCATACGATCCCCCAAGCAAAATGACTATACCTGAAGACTTTCTAAAAGAACTTAGCAAAAACAAAAAAGCAGAGATGTTTTTTAAGGGCCTCAATAAGACCAATCTTTTTTTCATTGGATTTCGCCTTCAGACCGCAAAAAAACAAGAGACAAGAGAAAAGCGCATGAAAGAAATCATTGAAAGGCTGTCAAAAGGGGAGAAGTTCCATTAAAAACTTTGAGAACTGCTTGAAATTTTGTGTTGTATTTAACTTTTTTTGTAAATACATTGGGGAGGTGATTGGGTAGGGCGGTGGTTGCGTCAATAAAAAAACTATCCTAGCTTAAAATACAACCTCATGAATCTTATCAAGACCTTAATGTTTAATCGTTTTGTGAGTCAGTATTTAAAAAATAATTATTTTACTGGCTTAGTTCCGAACCAACGGCTGAAAGCGATGATGCTCGAATTAATGTATACCGTTTCCATCTTTTTCCCATTTCTGATTCTTCTGGCAATTCCCACAGTAGTTTGGAGCGACCCTATTACGATGACTTTTCAATGGATTGACTTAATGACGATTATACCTTTTAGCATAATGCTGATTGGACTTTTGAATAAAGATTTTTTTAACGGACAAAGTGTAATTAAAAGAATTTTGGGTTATCAAATAATTGACTTGAAAACCGTTCAGCCTGCTAGTAGACTTAAATGTATGGTAAGGAACATGACAGCTCCGTTGTGGCCTTTAGAAGCTGTATTTATTCTGATTAATCCTAAGAGACGGCTAGGCGATTTTATCGCAGGTACACAAGTTGTAGAAGTAACTCCCACCGACCCACAGGCAATATTGGATGAAATTAAATTGGCGAAGTTTAATGAACAAACGGGCCTTATACTATTCCTTTCAATACTTTGGGCTTTGGCATGTACAGTTTTATTCGATTCAAGAAGTGGAATATTATAGCTTTGAAAATAAACTGGATATAAAGCACAGCCCCCAAAAGGGGAGAAGTTCCATAAATAACTTTTTGGACCTGCCTTGAATTGTTGTGTTGTATTTAAGCTTTTTTGTAAATACATTGGGGAGGTGATCGGGTAGGGCGGTCGGTTTTTGGGAGGCTAGGCGCTTGATTGCCCATATGAAGAAGTTAGCGGCAACTACTGTAAAATTCACTCAACTTGATAAAAGAATACGAAAGAGAGTTATCCGAAGCGGACAAGAAGGTTATAAGGAATGAAATTAAAGCAACACAATCCTATTTTCCTAAGACAAAAAAACATATCCTGATTAAGCTTTCAATTTTGGTTGGATTCGTAATTGCCATTTACAATTTTCCAACTCTTTGGTTAATCATTCCATTATCTACAATATCTTTTTCCGTGGTATGGATGTTAGTAATGGAAGTTAAGGATTTAATCCGTTTGCCGAAATTTCTCAAAGAAAAGGAGGCGATAATTGAAACAGGAATTGCCAGAGTTCGCGAAATTAATATTGATAGATATATCAAAATTAATGGGTACAATGACGAAGGAGACCATTATATTATTGAACGTGAGGGTAAATTGATTATGATAGGTGGACAAGAATTCGATGGGGTACGAAAACTTAAGAACAAGATTGAATATATAGACCTTCTGGATTCAAGCAAGAAAAGAGGTTACAACACTAGAGTAATTAAACACGGACAAAACCTTCAACCCTACCATATATTTAAAGGTAAGCTACCTGAAGAGCTGATGAACACACAACTTTGGAATAACTTAACAGAACAGGAACCATTTGATGGCAAACTGGAAGACTTGGATCAATATATTAACCAAGGCAAGGAAAATAGAGCTGCTAACAAATGACAAGTGCGGTTTTATTGGCGGTTTCCGATAGGCTATTGGTAATTGATTGCCTGCTGTTATGACTTTCTACGGCTCTATAATTAAGAAATGAAAATAGCAAGTATCATAATAATCCTAATAGGAATATCATTAATTGGATATTCAGTTACGCTTGAGCCGTATACAAACAAAACAGAGTATGAGGAAAAGTATTATGCACTTGAAGGCGAAAATAGGTCAGAAAAATTTTATGAACTAAGGGAAACCTATTTGACGGAAAAATACAGCTTTGAAAACTATGGTATGACTTTTCTGATTGCTGGAACATTCCTTTTAATTTTCTTCTTTAAAGGGTGGAACTCTTTCAAAATTCCAAAACATAAAACAATCATTGGACTAATTGGACTAGGAGCAGTACTCGTTACAACTTTTGGTTACGTAGGGGATTTGTTTTTAGAAATGTACAGGGGTAGGTATCCTCATTGGGCTGACTCAATGGGAATACCATTAGCAAGCGTACCGATTATTTTTATAATTCTTTTCGTATGGTTTGCTTTAAATTTGATTGGGCTGACAAATCCATTTAAAACAGGTGGCTTAATAAGAGAATTAAATTTTAAAGGCATTAGTTATTGGTATGCAGCTCTTCTTTTTCTGACAGTAGTTTTTACAGGAGTTTTAATTCTTGAAGGTGACTTTTGGTGGACAACCGCTGGATTTCTATGGATTTATTACTACTTGTCATTATTGGTCGGTCGAAGAGAAGGGAAAATTGAAAATGGAAAAATAAATAAATGGACCAAAACTTAAACCAGATAAAAACGGGGATTTATGATAAATGTGCTCTTGAGATTTCGGACTTCAGACCTGAAACGGAAAGCAAAGAGTATGATGCCAGTCGGTTTTTATTAAATGGCCGGAATATTATCAGCAGAAATGCTAAAATCACACCTAAAAAAGCAGGACAATTCGTAACATTCTGGAAACGGGGTGAGGATGGACCAATTGAACCTTTTGAGGAGACCGACCAGATAGATTTTTATGTTGTGAGCGTTAGAGCTGAAAATAAATTCGGACAGTTCGTATTTCCAAAATCCGTGCTGATTAAGAAAGGAATCATTTCAACGGCCACCAAGGAAGGAAAAAGAGCATTCCGGGTTTATCCAGGCTGGGACACAGTAAACAACAAGCAGGCTCAACAAAATCAAAAATGGCAACTGAGCTATTTTTACGAAATAGCGGAAACGACCGATTTTAAAAAAGTGATTGATTTATTCAACGGGAACTGAAAATCAAATTTATACAATGGTAGCTTTGAGCAGAACGGGAAATTGGTACTTTAAGTCCCATTCAACATAGTCAAAACATTATCAGTAATACTCGTATGATGAAAAAACTACTTCTTCTTATCGTACTGGCTCTAATAAGTACTTTCAGTGCTATAGCATGTAGCTGCAGTAAACTGAAGAAACTAACAAAGGCAGACCTGATGGAGGAACGGATTGCAATTGTTGGTCGGGTGATTGAAGTAATCTATATTGGTGACCACACTATGAAAATTTCATTTGAAGTTGAGCAGAATTTAATTAATGAGGAACTGGGTAAAACTGTTGAAATTTGGTCAGGACGCGACTGTGAACCCCATTTCATATCTGGTGATCGATGGTACATTTTCACGGACTATTATCAAGGCAGATACTGGTCAAGCCTTTGCAGCCGAAGTGCTCAACTAACAGATAGAACGATTCCGGAAAATCCAGGTAAGGACAGATACCGCCGGCAAGCCCAACGTGATTTCAATAAGAATCAGCAAAGAGCACGACGTGAAATTAAATTCTTACGAAAAATAAAAGGAGATAATAAAACTTTTAAATAAATGAATTTGGAGTTTTGAAAACTTCGCCTCAGCTGAAACAAAAACCGGCAATATTATGGAATGCATGAAAAAATGCCTGGACACCCCTGACATACCTTTGTCTTAACGTCAATCCAGTTTTGCATTAAACAATAAAACAAAAGATATTGTGAAAAGTAAAAATTGAAAACATGCTGTTTGACATGTTCCGAAGGGCATGTCGAACTACAGATAAAAAGGGATTTTAATCCTCTTCCAAAATCTCTAATTCAATAAAACCTTTTCTTGTACCATAATAATCTGCACAACTACTCAATAAATATTCCTCTTCTTTTTCAACTATTCCTGCTCTGACTGGATTTAAGTGAATATAATTTAATTTAGTGTTAAAAAAGGATTTTGAAGTAATTACCTCTCCATGATAACCTTCCTCCCAAAACCATACTTTATTCTCCTTTCTAAAAAGCCATAACAACCAATGTTTCCGACTTTCCTTTATATTTTTTTTGATTGCTTCAACAATCTTAGATGCAGTATATTTTTTCAGATCTCTGATAACATCACTTAAACCTTTGCCATCACTACTTACGATCATGTGGATATGATTACTCATTATAACCCAGGCATAGATTTTCAACCCTTTTTCTTTTTGACAGTACCTGATACTGTTCAACAATATTTCGGAATAGTCTTTTCTTGTAAATACATCCGCCCATTGGTGCACGGTAAAGGTTACAAAGTAAATTCCTTTTTGGTCTTTTATACTGTAGGTAAGGGCCATCAGACGATTGTTAATTTAATTGTTTGATGCATAGTTTCCTTTGTAGTAACCCAAGTTGGTATAGGATTAAAATCCTTTTTATCTAAAGTTCGACATGCCCTTCGGAACATGTCGAACAGCCCCGACGATTCCGGAAAATCCAGGTAAGGACAGATACCGCCGGCAAGCCCAACGTGATTTCAATAAGAATCAGCAAAGAGCACGACGTGAAATTAAATTCTTACGAAGAATAAAAGGAGATAATAAAACTTTTAAATAAAATCTTTACTATGCCTTAGTTCCTGGTCCCACGAATCAAATCACTTTTGGATGTTTCTTGCGGTATTTGTTATACAATGCACCAATAATCGGCGGTAAAGTAGTTGCCACGCTGATAACCAGTATTACCCAGGTGAAATTTTCTTTTACTGCCGGGATGTTGCCAAATAAATATCCTAAAGCAAGAAACCCTATGATCCATAATAAACCTCCGGAAATATTATAGTACAGGAATTTTGGAAATTTCATCCTGATAATGCCAGCTACAAAAGGAACATAAGTTCTCAAAACCGGGAAAAATCTGCTAAAAATTACAGCTTTACCGCCATGTTTGGAGAAAAAGCTTTTAGTACTGTAGTAATAACTTAGCTTTAGAAATTTGTTATTGTATCTAAATACTCTGGGTCCAAAATAAGCCCCTAAACTATAGTTGACCAGGTTTCCTGTAATTGCTGCTATGCAGAGTAAAAATGCCAACAAAAAGATATTTAGTCCCGTGTTTCCTCCCGCAATCAACGTGCCGGCAGCAAAAAGAAGTGGATCACCGGGTAAAAAAGGAGTAACAACAAAACCTGTTTCGGCGAAAATGATAATGAATAAAATAAAATAAGCCCACACCTTGTAATCAGTTATGATATCATTCAGGTGTTTGTCTACATTTAAAAGAATGTCTATAATGTTTGTTAAAAATTCCATAGTTTATTTTGAGATGCGAAAATACTTTAATCTTCTGGTCATTAGTAATTTTATTGGGATAGAAACGTAAGTTTTCTATCATAGCCATAACGTCAACGGAGGTTTAATAAATACAGTTCAATAGAAAAATTCTGCGGTTTAAATTTTCTTGTAAATACCTCTGCAATGGATATTAGGCTTGACGAGAAATATTATTTTAGTAAGCCCGACAACTGAATGAATTGCCTTTGAAGCAGAACAACATTAGGACCTTTCTAAAAACTTAATAGTTTATTCCGAAAACTCCTCATTTTAGGTGTATTTGCCATTTTTCAAATCAAAATGCCCTTTAAAATTCTTCCCCCAAAAAAATCCAAATTATTTTTTTAGAAAGTAAGTACAAAACGGGATTATCCGGTCTATATATATTGAATGATCATTCCAAATTTAAAAAGTTGTATTAAACCTTTTAACACTTAAAACGCACTGGCGCCTTATCTTAAAAACTCTATCAGAAGGTAGGGGTTGTCAGAACTACAAGTTACTCGCATACAGTCAATGTTAAAACACCTTTTCCAGGTTTGAAAAAACCATGGAACAGGAAGCCTATTATCAACCTAAAAAAAACATGATGGAAAACATTTTACGAAAAAAAATCGATGTCTGGAAGCAAAAAAGTTATAGATGCTTCTATGTACTGGTCCTTGTTTCGCTGACTATCAACGTCGCGTTGGAAACAAAAGCTAGTAATTTAAAAATGTTGTCTTCCCGACTGGTAGAACATACAGTCAGCGGAAAAGTAACTGATGGCAAGGGAGAAATACTTCCCGGAGTAAGCGTAGTGGTAAAAGGTACAACAGTCGGGACTACTACCGACGTGCAGGGCAATTATTCCCTTACTACCACAGATGCCCAGGTGACTCTGGTATTTTCTTATATTGGATTCACCACGCAGGAAGTAGCGGTAGATGGCAGAAACGTGGTAGACGTTACCCTTAAGGAAGACATAGAAGCCTTATCAGAGGTGGTGGTTGTGGGGTATGGTACCCAGGAAAAAAGACAGCTGACAAGCGCCGTAGTGACGGTTGGCAGTAAAGATCTTCAACAAGGTGCGTTTAACAGCCCTTTACAAATGTTGGAAGGTAAAGTAGCAGGGCTTACAATTTCCAATCCCGGGGCTGGCGATCCAAACCGTGGAACGGATGTTCAGATCAGAGGAGCTTCCTCATTTAAAGCCGGCAATGGGCCCTTAATCGTAATTGACGGGATGCCTGGTGGAGATTTAAGGAATATCGCCCAGCAGGATATCGAATCCATCTCAGTATTAAAAGATGGAGCTGCCGCAGCAATATATGGATCAAGAGGGGCCAATGGTGTTATCCTCGTTCAAACCAAAAGAGGCAAAGCTGGAAAAGTGTCTGTTACTTATGACAGTTATATAGAACATGATCAGATAGCTGCTAGTCCTGATGTACTATCTGCCGAGCAATTTCTCGAACGCGGCAGGGATATTGATTTTGGGGCACGTACCAATTGGTACAATGAATTGATCAGAAAAAATAACATGGGGCAAAATCACTTTTTGGCAATTGGTGGCGGTTCTGAAAGTACACAGTTCAGGATTTCAGGAAATTACAAAACAAAACAAGGTATTGACATAGCCTCTGGAAGAAAAGAGTATGGATTTAGATTAAATTTTCTTCAAAAAGCTTTAGATAATTTCGTTGAATTTGGAGGCAATATTTCGTATCGTATTGCAAATGAGGACTTGTTAGGAACTGATTTGGGAAGCCCTTCCAATAACTATGGTGCCTTTACGCAAGCGGTAAAGTTAAATCCAACTATTCCGATAATGGATCCCAATAATCCCACCCGGTATAATAACTTAATGGGCTATGATACTTATAACCCTGTTCAATCTTTAAAAACGAGGGATCTTGAAACAGTCAGAAATTATTCGATTATTGACTTCAACGTCAAATTAAACCTCCTGAAGAACCTTAATACAGAGTTGAAGTTGGCCCGTCAGGGGAATGATATGCTGTTGAGGGAATATTACTCCGGACAATCCTCTGAATCGATAAACGGTAATTTTATTGGAAGGGCGAGGCAGCAAAGTGAGAAATGGACAGATTATACGTTGGAATGGTTGGGTAATTATTCTACGCGCATTAAAAAACATGATATTAAGTTAATGGGTGGATATTCTTATCAGGAGTTCAACAATGAAGGTTTGTGGGCTCAAAACAGAAGATTCCCTTCTGATGCTTTTGGTTATAACAACCTGGGCGAGGGAAATTATGGAGATGGCCAGCCAATTAATATGAATGATGTTATGGATTCATGGAAAAGCAAAGAAAAGACAATCGCTTTTCTCGGAAGAGTAAACTACAACTTTGACGATACTTATTTCTTAACTGCATCGGTAAGGTATGAAGGAAATACAAAATTTGGTCCCAATAATAAAACAGGAATTTTTCCTGGATTTTCTGCAGCTTGGAGGCTTTCTAACCTCGGGTTTTTAGAAAATGCAAATTTTGTAGATGATTTAAAATTGCGAATGTCTTATGGTATGTCAGGAAGATCTGGCTTTGACAGATATACGGCTTTGCCGAAGTATCAGGGCTACGGAAGGTACCAAAATGATGATGGACAGTGGATACGTGTATACGGACCGGGAAACAATTATAATCCTGACCTTAGGTGGGAGAAGCAAGTCTCCTACAATCTTGGTTTAGATTTTGCTTTTTTGGGAAACAGGGTAAGCGGTAGTGTTGACGCTTTTCTTCGTAAAAGCAGCGACCTAATCAATGACTACCTGGTTCCCGTTCCGCCCTACCTTCATGACAGGATGTTTGTAAACGTAGGAACACAAAGTGCAAGAGGCATAGAATTGAGCTTAGACTTGGATGTAGTACAAACAAAGGGCTTTACTTATACTACGAGTGTTACAGGTTCCTATGCAAAATCCAGGATGGATAAATTCAGCAACGATAAGTTTAAGGCAGATTTCAGGTATATGGGTGATCTTCCCTCTCCAGGTAATCCAGGACCCGCTTATCGGCTAGAAGAAGGTGCTGAAATAGGAAGTTTCTGGGGCTATAAATATGCAGGCGTGGATGAGTCAGGCAAAATACTAGTTTGGAAAAATGCCGAGGTCGGAGGGGAGAAAATAGTTGCTTCTACAGATGCTGACGCTAATCGCGATAAAACATTTATCGGCAATGGCATGCCGAGGTATGAGCTTGGATGGAACAACAGATTCGCCTACGCCGGCATAGACCTCACTTTGTTTTTCCGGGGAAAGTTTGATTATGACATCATGAATCTTTATCAGATGTATTATGGTTTGACTGCCGAGCCTAATGTAAACCTTATTGAGGATGCTTATGGCAGGAATGCACACATTACTTCCGGTAAAGTCATTACTGATTACTTTTTAGAAAAAGGGGACTTCTTTAGGTTAGATAACCTGACTTTAGGATGGAACCCAAAGTTTAAGATCAATAAAATCAACAACCTTAGAATTTATGGCACCATAAGAAATGTGTTCACCTGGACTAAATACAGCGGATTGGATCCGACAGCAGTTGGAGTTACAGGACTAGAACCGGGAATGGGAAGTCTTAACGTTTATCCTGTCACTCGAAATTTCGCACTGGGACTACAGATCGGATTGTAAATTTTACTACTAACTAAACTTAAAGCACATGAAAAAATATAAGATATTATATATACTTTTTGCTTTCATTTTTCTGATGCCTTCCTGCACAGACCTCGATGAATTAGCTTTTGATGTATTGCCGGCAGACATTTATTATAAAGATAAAAATTCGATAATAGCCGCGGTTACCAGGCCATATGAACATGGACACTGGAATGGCTGGGATGGTGATCGATGGCTGTTGCAGGAATTAACTGCCGATCAGTTTGTATGGACCCAGAAAGGAAAACATGGTTATGACGACGGTAATTGGGTGAGGTTACACGGCCATTCCTGGAATGCAGATCAAGGACAAATCTATGGTGGATGGCTTGGGCCTTATCAAGGTATTGGACAATGTAATCTTATTTTAAAAGATATATCAGAATTGGAGTACCCAAACTATGGATTAACAGAAGCGGACAAAGCGCAGCACATAGCAGAATTAAGAACTTTGAGGGCATGGTTTTATACCTTTCTTATAGATTTCTTTAGAAGTGTTCCGATTGTAGAAGATGTAGAAACCATAAAAGGACAATCTACTCCTCAGGAAGTATTTGCCTTTATAGAAAAGGAGTTAAAAGAGTCATTGCCAGGTTTACCTAAAAATGGTAGATCAGGGAGATGGGACCAGGGTGGAGCCGCTTCCATACTTGTTAGAATATATTTGAACGCCGAAAAATGGACCGGAACAGCTAAATATACCGAGTGTGCACAAATTGCACAGGAAATTATAGATGGCAAGTATGGTGTTTACAGCATTGACCCTGACTATAGGGGACCATTCCGATCAGGAGTGAATGGATACAAATCCCCTGAAAACATTTTTGAGTTCCCGCATGCCAAGAGTATCTATGAATTTGGATGGATGTATAATGCCATGATGCACTACCAGGCAAGGTATTCACTGGATAACGACTGGGGCGGATGGAACGGTATTCACCTGACTCCTTCAAGAGATCTGGAAGGCAACCTATACAACCATAAACTTGGAATGCCTTATGAGCGATTTTCAGATGATGATAAACGTAAGCAGCCTTTTCGAACTACAGGAACAGGTGGTGAGTACGAAGGTTTTTTCCTGATTGGGCAGATGTATGAATTTAACTATGCCAATGGATATGGATACGACAGCACTAAAATGGTGAACGGAACAGAAGAATACAATGGACAGCCGTTAAAATTTGTAGACCAGGTAGGTAGATTTTCAGAAAAGCCAAACGGCAGATGGAATGAAGGCTCCCAGGTTACCACAGGAGAAGAAAATTCAGGGGTTCGATTTATAAAGTTCCCATGGTTGCCTATGTCTCAAAATCTTTTTCAAACTAACGTCGCCACAGAAATCCGTTTGGCAGAAATCTATTATTCTTTGGCTGAGTGTAAATTCAGGGCCGGTGATGTGCCGGGAGCAGCAACACTGTTAGATGCCGTGAGAAAAAGAAATTTCCCGGAAGACCAGTGGTCATTACATAGTTATGTAGACAATATTTCTACGTTAACGGAAGATGAATTTGTAAACGAATTGGGCAGAGAGTTCCTGGGAGAGCGTCACCGTAGAACAGACCTTATCAGATGGAACAGGTTTGGCAACGAATGGTGGGATAAACCGGCTGACACCCAAGATAAAACTGTGTTCCCGATACCGAATCAAGCAATTAATGCCAACCCGCTTTTAAAACCTAATGAAGGGTAGGGCTAAATTTTTTATAGCATAAACATAAGTTTATACTTCTCATCATAAAATGTTGCAAGGAAAAGCCATCCTGATTGAAGGATGGTTTTTTTTTTAGAAACCATTATGCCGTACAACTATTTTATTTAACAAATTATTTGAAATTCAGAATAAAAGAAAATTGGGAAAAAGCAGAGAAAAAAGGAAATTAAAGTAGTGAGCATTAAGCAGACTGAACAAGCAAAAAGAACTTTTGTTTGGATGATCCATTATAGAAGGCTACCTTGAGACCTTTTAAATTTATAAACCCTATTATGAACAAGCTTTTTAAAATATTCACGGCTCTCGTATTACTGCTGGTATTGAGCCAATGTAAAAAAGATGAAGAACCCATTTCCTCCGCAAATTACTGGATTCGATTGCTGGTTTTGAATGAGGTAACGGGGCTCCCAATATCAGGTGCGCAGCTACAGTTGCTGGAAGGTGGTCCCTCTGTTACTACCCAAACAGATGGTAAGGCAGTTTTCAACCAAAATAATTTAGAAGCTGTTGAGGCACAAATCACTGACTCGACTGCTTTTCCTGTTTCCATCCAGCACCCTGATTTTCTGTCTCGTGAATTGACGGTCGCTCTTGGAGAATCCACCGTTAAATTGACTCCGCGTCCTGTTGTGAAGGATCCTGATACTTTAAACTATTCCTATAAAATGCCGGATCTATTGAGCGATGGACTGGAAGTAGCCAACTGGAATGATGTAGGGCTTGACACCCTTAAGATTCAGCAATTAATGGAAAAAATAGAAATTCAAGGATATAAACAGCTACATAGTATTCTGATATACAAGGAAGGCCATTTGGTTCTTGAAGAATATTATTTTGGAAATAATGATACCATAAATTTTGAAGGCGGTGTAATTAGAGACAAGTCTCCCGCGCCTATCCAATGGACAAGAGATGACAAACATTATATTGCTTCTGTAAATAAAGCCTTAACTTCTACCTTGACTGGCATTGCCCTGGAGAAAAAAGGGTTGACTACCGATGCCCTTTTGAAGGATTACCTGCCAGAATATGCCAGCTATTTTGAAAATGACTCCAAAAAAGCGGGTGTTACTTTCCACCACGCGCTTAATATGACCTTAGGCTTTCAATGGGACGAATGGGGCTCCAACGATCTGGTGCAGCTCTGGAAGTCCGATGACTTTGCGGATTTTTTACTTAATCGCACAAACAAAGGACCGGGATCGGAATGGTTCTATAATAGTGCGAGTCCTAATGTGGTCCTGAAGAGCTTGGAAAATATGGTTGGCGAGCCAATCAGGACTTGGGCACATACCAATTTTTATGAACGCTTGGGCATTACCGACTACAAATGGCAGAACCAACCTGACGGTTATCCCGAAGGAGCAGCCCGAATGTATATGCGGCCAAGGGATATGTTAAAAGTCGGAATAACCTATCTTAATAATGGTAAATGGAATGGGGAACAAGTAATCCCGGCATCCTGGGTAGAAAAATGTATGGACGTACAAGAGATCACAAATGCCGGAAACTATAGTCATTTCTTCTGGATAAGAGAGCTAGAGGGGGTAACCTATCTTTCTGCCGACGGAGATGGAGGAAACTATATAAATATTTTCCCCGATCAAGATATGGTAATTGTAATGACTCAGGGAAATTACCTGGAACATCCTCTTTATGTCAATCAGGCCAATGATATGATGGGTAATTACATTTTGCCTGCCATTAAATAATGCAGCTTAACATTGGACGATAGGTAAACGTTAATTTGCAATGAGTCAGTGTTTTCCATAAATTATATAGGAAAAGCAGCCCGAACAGTACCGAACTTTCGGGCCGCTTCATTAAATATTTTTTATGACGATGTCCTATTTCAAAAATCTCATTTGTTATTGGAGTATAATTTAAATATTTCATTAACAATTAAAATTTTAAACAACATGGAAGAATTCGTATTGATAATGAGGCATGAAGATGGGAAAAAACTTGCCTCGCCTGAACAAATGCAAAGCTGGATGAAACAAACAATGGACTGGATAGGCGGCATTGCCGCTCAAAACAAATTTGTTAGCGGCACAGGGTTGATTTTCGATGATGCTAAAGTTGTAAAATCCAACAAGGTCGTTACCAATGGCCCTTTTGGCGACATCAAAGAAACGATTGGAGGATATATTATTGTGAAAGCAAACTCGGTTGATGAAGCGGTAGAATTTGCCAAGGGCTGTCCTGTTCTGCAAGGTGACGGAAATAGTATGGAAGTACGGAAAATTGCCAAAGACGACGGCGTTCATTAAAGGTTATGGGAGGATGTCTAAAACGTCCTCCCAAATTTTTCGGGATCTTTAGGCTTACAGGTAAATGATTTAAGGTGCTGAAAGAATTCAGCAGGACGGGAAAGCATACTTCGGACATCCTCATATTTTTATGACACAAGGAGAATTAATTCCGCATTTGTTCCGAACAGAATTCCGGAAAATAACGGCAGTGCTTTGTAAACGCTTTGGTATAGAGCATATCGAAGTTGCGGAAGACATTGCAAGCGAAACTTTTTTATCAGCGCTTGAACGGTGGACTTACAAAGGAATTCCTGAAAACCCTACCGCCTGGCTTTACACCGTTGCAAAAAATAAAGCAAAGAATTACCTCAGCCGCGACCTTTTATTTGCTGAAAAGATATCCGGCGAAATAAGTAGATCATTCGTAAATCAGACAACGGATGTCGATTTATCTGACCAGAACATTGTTGACAGTCAACTTCAAATGTTATTCGCCGTTTGCCACCCCTCGATTTCTACGGAAGCCCAAATCTGTTTGTCGCTTAGGATCCTATGCGGCTTTGGCATTGATGAAATTGCCACTGCTTTTCTGACCAGTAAAGAAACCATTAACAAACGCCTTTTTAGAGCAAAAGAGAAGTTGCGGCTGGAGAAGGTGCAAATCGAATTTCCGTCTGAAAGTGAAATCAATAGGCGATTGGAAACGGTACTGCTTACTTTATATTTGCTTTACAACGAAGGATATTATTCAGAAAGCCAGGATGCGGTATTGCGCGAGGACCTTTGTTTAGAAGCAATGCGGCTAACCCATTTGCTAATTGAAAATGAAAAAACAAATCTTCCGTCGGTTAATGCGTTGTTTTCGCTAATGTGTTTTCATTCTTCACGGTTTCCGGCAAGAAAAAATGAAAACGGGGAAATTGTTTTATACCAGGAACAAGATGAAAAGCTTTGGAATTATGAGTTGATTTCAAAAGGCGCTTATTATCTTAAACAGTCATCCCGTGGAAATAGAATTTCTAAATACCATCTGGAAGCAAGTATTGCCTATTGGCATACAATTAAAGAGGACACAAAAGAGAAGTGGGAAAGTATTTTGCAGCTCTACAATAAATTACTGACGTTGGAATACTCACCTATTGCCGCGCTCAACAGGACTTTTGCGCTTTCAAAGGCCAATGGGAAAAAGGAAGCAATAGCAGAAGCAGAAAAGCTTCAACTGACAGACAACCATTATTACTTTACTTTGCTGGGCGAACTTTATAAAGACTTCGAAAAAGGAAAGGCAAAGGAAAACTTCAAAAAGGCCCTTGCTCTTGCGAAAACACAGACCGACAAACGAACCATTCAACAGAAAATAGACGGCCTTAATTAAATCGCGCTTTCAATCCAATCCCAGACCCAATCCGGAATATTATTGTGCTTTTATGGCTTTCATGATCGGCGTCCCAACTTCTTTTTCTGCCGTGTATACCCTGTTGAGTAAAAATGCCAGGGTACTTGCTACCTGGTTCTGATAAAGCTGCTCTTCGGATTTTACTTCTCCCAGGGGATTTGTATCGGGTCCTAAAAATGCCATCCAGATTTGGTCCGCACCTTGAATATTGCTCCCATGGTTTTTCCACTCTTCTCCATTTCCTCTTCCATGGTCGGTAGTAATGATGAGGGTGGTTTTGTTTTTATACCTTGGTGTGGACTGGACATATTCCCAGATTTCTTTAATAAAAGCATCCGTTTGATGGGCGGATTTCAAGTAAGCATCGAATTTTCCGTCGTGTGCAAAATCATCCGTTTCTCCGTATGCAATGTACAATACTTTGGGTTTGTTTTTTCTCAGGTATTCCATGGCATAATGATGTGTAAATGCATCAAGTCTTACCGATCCCCATGGACTGGGGATTTGGGTTTGTAATGTATTTAAAAACTTTTCTTTGTCGCTGAGCTTTTTCCCTGCTGCAGGTTCAAACCCGGCGTTCACGGGAATTCCGCTTCTTTCCTCATTTATAATAAAAGGAAATACATCCCATGAGCCAAAGGCGGCTACTTTATTCTTAAATTCCTTTTGAGTATTTAAAAACTCTAAGACTGTTTTGTTGGGATTGGGTATTTTATCATTGCTTTTGATTCTGGCATCATCCGCATATCCTGTTAAAATTTCATTGTAGCCTGGATAAGAGAACCACCTGCCGTTGGAAACATTCACTTTGTTGTAGTGGTCCCTGTTTCCATACAATTGTCCTTCTGTGGCAATAGTGGTCCAGAAGAAAGGCATTAATTTTTCCCTTCTGGCGTTCTGATCGTCCGCCCAGAAAAGCTGTCGAAGTAGTGGAATGTCCCCGGCGTAATTTTTGTCATTTATAAGCACAGGATCTGCTCCTTTAAAGAGTTCCTGCCACCTTAAACCATCCAGGGTGATAAGGATTACATTTTCGGTTTCCCCTTGCGACCAGGAATTTTGCGCGACGAGAATGAATAGAATAAACAGCAATCGGATATTGTTCATAGGATATATTTTGAGATCATTAAACGCCAATTCATAATTTAAAAATAATTATACTGATATTATTTCAAGGCTATATTTACTGGTTTGCGTCGCTTTCCGCTTTTTAAAATGCCTTAATATTTAACAAACGTTCTTCAAATTCTTCATTTGGAAAAATGGACCTGTTCTTTATTTTGGTTTTGTAGGTATAAATTGTCCTTACCGCATATCTTAAAATTTTAGCAATGGTTTCCGTATCGTGAATACCCAACCGGATAAGAGCGAAAATCCTTACTTCGGGAGGCAGACTTTCTCCCACTCCTAAAATAAAATGGTCTTCTTTTTTAAAGAGTGCGTTAAACCTTTCAATAAATCCGGGAAAAATTTTCAGGAAAATGGCATCAAAGCTGGAGTAAAGCCTTTCTCTTTCTATGTCCACATCTATATTTTTAATGATGGATGCGATGTCTTCCATCTTGTTAAATTTGATTTTACGGCTAATGGAGTTTTTGAATTTCTCAATCGCTTCGATGTTCTCGGAGATCATATTAAAGAAATGGCCAATGTATTCCTCTTTTATTCTGTTTACCTCCTGTAGTTTTTCATTGATCTGTTGCAGCCGTGCGTTAGACTCATCCAGGCTCGACTTCACAATTTTTAACTTTTTAAACTGCTTCAGGATAATGACAAAAAAAGCAATTACCAGTACGGAAAGCAAAGTCACGGCAATGGAATAATAAATAAATAATTGTCTTTGTCCGGCCACGGTTTCCAGTCTTTTCCCTTCAATGATGGGTAGTATGTTTGAGATTTCCAGCTTGCGATGTTTTGCTTTGTAGAAATAAGCCTCTTTCAGGGCTACTTTTACATATTTATAGGCTTTTTGAATATCTCCTTTTTCGAAGAGCAGTTCTGAGAGCTTCGTCATAGCAACAGTCTCTTTGGTTGAAGACCTGATGTCTGCAATGGCCGCAATGGCTAATAATTCAATGGCTTTATCGGTCTGGTTTTTTATACCATATAAGTAAGCCAGACTTGAAGCGGCTATAGCCAACTCCTGGTCAGGCAACTCATATTCACTTAAAAGTTGTTCAAAAGATAAAATAGCCAATTTATAGTTTTCATTCCTGATGCTTTTTAATCCAATAAGAGATAAATAGGAAGGAGAATTTTTTGCAGCAAAATTTAAAGCAATATTCAGGTTTTCATCCCCGCCTTGATTGTAGATGACCCGATAATCAGGGTTATCTGAGTAATCAGCCATGTCATAGTAAGTTCGGGCAAACATGTAATAATATTCATACTTCAATTCATTAGACATTAAACTAATGTTTTGAATGGATTTTAATGAATCAAGGCATTCATGAAACATTCCTGTGGATAGAAGGATAAAACTTAACTTTATTTTAGCGGAATTTATTTGAACAGGATTTTTAGAATTATAGGCGGTCTTTAATAGCTTTTTTGAATATAAATAGGCTGAATCAGAATTGAATTTCTTGTACTCTTCATAAATCTTTGAATAAGTTTTTAAAGTAAAATCAATATCATTCATTTTGTCTTCCTCCATCAGAGACTGCCTGAGAGATTCTATCCTGGCTACTTTTTTTTCCTGATATTCCTGACTCAGCTTTATCTGAGTGTCGAGCTCATTAATTAAACTATCTGCTTTATTAATAGCCGTGGCAGAAACTACATTAAAAAAGGTAAAAACAATTAAAGTCAACTTTATCATATATCATTCAAAATAAGCTTTTCAGAATCAGGGAACACCGCTATACAATGGATTTACAAACCTTGGAACAGAAGAATTTACTCTATTTTAAAAAGAAAAATTTTGAATAAAAATAGCATAATTGTTTATGATCTGTAGAACTTACTTCTTCCTGTCCTGATATTTTCAGTTTAAACAAAAAAAAACAGGGCTGATCTCGGCCCTGTCTTTATCTTCTATTGCCCTTTAAGCAAATATTATTTATGAATGATCTTTTAGAAAGTTTTTATCTCACAGATTCACACAGAAAAGGGAAAATAATCTGTAAAAATCCGAGTAATCTGTGAGCAAAACTTTTCTTTTTATTTCTCACAGATGCCACAGATTGACACAGAAAAGGGAAAATAATCCGTGAAAATCCGAGTAATCTGTGAGCAAATCCTTTTTTATTATTTCTCACAGATGCCACTGATTTACACAGAAAAGGGAAAAATCCGTGAAAATCCGAGTAATCTGTGAGCAAAACTTTTCTTTTTATTTCTCACAGATGCCACTGATTTACACAGAAAAGGGAAAAATCCGTGAAAATCTGGTAATCTGTGAGCAAAACTTTTTTTATTATTTCTCACAGATTTCACTGATTTACACAGAAGAAGGAAAATAATCTGTGAAAATCCGAGTAATCTGTGAGCAAATCTTTTTTTATTATTTCTCACAGATGCCACTGATTTACACAGAAAAGGGAAAAATCCGTGAAAATCTGGGTAATCTGTGAGCAAAACTTTTTTTATTATTTCTCACAGATTTCACTGATTTACACAGAAGAAGGAAAACTCCGTGAAAATCCGAGTAGTCTATGAGCATTTTTTATTCCATCTTCTTGAAAACTTTATACCCCCATGGCCCAATATTTAGTTCGCCACCATTGTCGAATGACTTTTCTTCTCCTGTAAAAACCTCCTTGTAAGCTCCTGGAAAATTTTCTTCCAAGACAACATTTTGTTCGGTTCCTGAGACGTTAAGAATTACAAATATTCCATCCTCCCCCTTTTCTCTTTTATAAGAAAAAATACTGGTTGGGTTAGAAGTTTTGACCCTTACAGGGATTCCTCCTTTTTCTCCATTCCACAAGGCTTTATTGTTCTTTTTCAGGCTTCCCAGAATTGTATAAAGCTCGGTATAAGAATTTTCGGTCCATGTGATCGGATCTTTGTCAAAAAACAGAAGCCGTCTGTCAAGTCCGATTTCCTGCCCGGTATAAGTCAGCGGCATGCCATACATGGTATGTGCTAATACAGCAAAAGTATTTGCTCCGTCTCCAAACTGCTCAAACTCCGTTCCTTCCCAGGAATTCTCGTCGTGATTGGAAGTGAAGTACAGCCTCGATTCGGTTTTAGGGATTTGGTTAACCTCATTATTTAAATATGTCTCCAGGTCGTTGGCATTTTTTGAACCACTGTAAATATCTCTCAACAACCCTTTTTTAAAGCCATGAAGGTTCCAGGCATAGGTCATGTTGAAACCATGATGGTAAGATTCACTTCCACCACCCTCGGCGAGCATTAAAATGCCAGGATAGGTTTTTCTCAATTCCGAAGTAGCTTCGTCCCAGAAATCCATAGGCACCATTTCGGCAGCGTCACATCTGAATCCATCTACCCCCACTTCCGTTACCCAGAATTTCATAGCGCTGATCATATATTGACGTAAACCGGCTTTACTGTAATCAAGGTCAATTACATCCGACCAGTTTGTGCCTGCAGGCGGCATAAAGTTGCCATTTGCATCTTTGGTGTACCAGTCAGGATTAGTTTGAGTAAGCACATTGTCCCACGAAGTATGGTTGGGAACCCAGTCTAAAATAACATACATTCCCGATTTATGAATTTCATTTACCAATTCTTTAAAATCATCCATGGTACCGAATTCAGGATTTACCTTTTTATAGTCCTGAACAGAGTAATAGCTTCCCAGTGGCGCGATTATATTTTTCTTTCCTATGGGATGAATGGGCATGAACCAGATAATTCCTACGCCCAATTCCTTAAGACGTGGAAGGTGTGTTTTAAATGCATTGAATGTTCCTTCCTGAGAATACTGCCTTACGTTAGCCTCATACATATTGAGGTTATAGGTCCACTCCTGGTGCGTTTTGAATGCAGGAATGGTAGGATCAGGTTTAGCGCCTGTAGTATCGACAGGCAGGGTTGGTTTGTTTTCTTCAATATCTTTTGAACAAGAAACGAAGTTCAGGCAAGATAATAAAAGTGTTATTCCTATTAGTTTATTGAGAATCGATGACATATTTAATTTTTTAAATGCAACATGGACCAAGGGTTTTCCTGATCATTATAAAACAGGTTGGCCAAATGATTCTATATCCTCCGGCCAATCCTTATAAGCTAATTTTTAGTAACAGTGTATTTGTATAGTAATGATTCCGTTGTTGTATTGAAATCAAGGGAAATGGTATAGTTCCCAGCTTCTTTAATGTCTATGGCGGCATCTGTTTGAGTAAGGTTACCGACAAGCGCATTGCTATCCTGAGGACCATAATTGATGTCCCAGCCATTATTTGCCCTGAATTTTAGTGCGCCTGCTGCCAGATCGATTGTTTTGGTCCATAAACCTGTCGCTTCGTCAAAGTCCATTGCGGTAGAGACATCCCAACTTCCGGGAGAAGCAGTGCCGATTAATCCCCAGGTTTCTATTAGAACTGCGGTATAGGTCATGTCTTTGGTATTTACATTGAATTTGTAAAAACCGGGAGCGTCTACTTTTAATCCTTCTGCAAGTCCATCCGGTGTTAAATTACCATCGCCTGCATTACCATAATTAATATGATCCCAATCAGGGTGAGAGGTAAATTTGTAGTAATCTCCCACATTCATGTAAACATACCCTTCATAAAGTCCTTCCCCAACCCTGGAAATGACCGGAGCAGTTGCTGGAGACCAACCCTGATAAGCGCCAGGAACCCATAAAGTTAAAGGATCGGTAGGCGGCGGTACTATTTTTTTCCAGGTGGTAACGGCAATTTGACTTACCGGAGATTCGGTTTCATCATTATGATCCACAAGTGTATCAGGACTGTTGATGAACGCATTGAGCTTAAGCTCCAATAATGATTCTTCATTAACCGGTAGATTTAAAGTATTGATCAATAGTTCATTTAATTGACCCAAAGAAATACTTAATGAATCGGCAGTAGTTGTTCCTAAAGAAACTGCGCCGGAAAATTCCCTTCCTGCTACGTCCATTTGAAGGGTATAGGTAATCACAGTGTTGATACCGTAATCTGCTTTTTGCCACTTGAAAGTAACATTTTCGGAAGTGTTCTCTTCTGTGACCGCCTTTGCTTCCCAACCTGTGGAAGGAACGGAAGGTGGAACAACGTCTTTATTTAATACGGCTTTCACCTCATCCTTTTCGCAAGAAAAAAGGATTGTCAGAGACATGAGCGCCAGTAAAGTGAGTAATTTTTTCATATTCAACAAGGATTTAATAACCAGTATTTTGTTCAAGATTTGTATTTACAGCCAGGTCAGAAGCTGGAATCGGGAAGACATCGTTCTTCGCGTCCGTTCCGACACCTTCTTTAATTCCGCCTTTCCAATTCCATTTATATGAATTACCCGTAAATGCCCCGAAACGAATTAAGTCTGTTCTTCTTTGCGCTTCCCAGTTTAATTCCCTGGCTCTTTCATCAAGAATAAAAGGAAGGGTAAGCTGTTCAGCGGTTATGTTACCTGTGGTATTGCCATAAGCTCTTTCTCTGATAAGATTTACGTACTTCAGTGCGGTAGTTAAATCTCCGCCGGAGCCTCCTCTTAGTACAGCTTCTGCATAAATAAGATAGACGTCAGCAAACCGGAATAAAGGAAAATCAGTATCTACAAAAGTCTGATCTTTTCCGGCTGTTCCTGTAGACGTGATGTTCTTATATTTTGTATTTAAATAACCTTCAGTAAACAACAATGGGTTTTGGATATCGAGGGTTTGTCCGTCGGTGTAAAACATGGCTCTTTGGTCCAGATCTCCAGTCACATCTGGGAATTTATTTACAAAACTTTGAGTAACCCTGTTGCCATTCCATGGACTAACCACGCCAAATTGCTCAAGCGTATTTTGAGTTCCACCAGTGCCCGCATGTACGATATAAGTTACCCCACCATAATTTTGACCATTGATTCCGTCTTCGGCAATGGGCAGAATGATTTCCTTTCTTCTCAAATGATTATCTGCAAGGAATAATTCATTGTATTTATCGTGAAGTTCGTAAGCGCCGGAGCCAATAATGTTATTGCAATAGGTGATGGCTTCCGTATACTTTTTATTTCCGGCGCCCAGGTATACTTCAGCATTCAGATAAAGCTTGGCAAGCAATAAAGACGCCGCGCCCTGATCCGCACGGGCATATTCGTTTGTTCCCGCCGCAGCAAGGTCAGGCATGATCGCTTTCAGCTCCGTTTCAATGTAGGTAAAAAGATCAGCCCTGGAAATTTGCTCAGGAAGAAATGCACCAGCCACATTTTCCTCTGTTACAAAAGGAACATTTCCATACAGATCTATTGCGAAATAGTAAAGGAGCGACCGCATAAACCTGGCTTCTGCAAGGTATTGCGTTACATCATCCTTTAAAGTCCCGCTAAGTCCATCCTTTCTTTTAGATACCTCTTTGATGTATTCATTGCAAAAAGCAATATTTATAAAGATCCGTTGATAAAGAAGCTGGATATACTTATTTTGGGCAGACCAATTGTGCCCTCGATATTCATTCAAACCTGCATCTCCCCAGGCACAGATTACTTCATCGGTAGTGATTTCCTGTGCAGTGAAGTACATCCTTAAAAAGGAAGTTTCTCCTTCATCAGGATTGGTGATTTCCGGTAAACCAAATGGGCCTCTTTGACCGGTAAGAGTTAATGAGCCATAAAGTTTTGCAAGGAATTCTTTATAGGAATCGGGGTTGTCAAAAACGATTTCTGAAGTAGCCACTGTTTTGTCTAAAGGCACAGTATCTAAATCATTGGTGCAGGATCCGAATACCAACCCGGATGAGATCACTGCTATGGATAAGAATTTATTAATCTTCATGTAAATAAAAGTTTAAAGTCAAAATGTCTATATTTTCTAGAATTGACAGTTAAGTCCCAGTAAGAAAGTCCTTGCTCTTGGAAAGAAATTATTATCCATTCCTCCGCTGATTTCCGGATCAAGGCCTTTGTATTTTGTAATTACAAATGCATTCTGAACACCGCCATTTATTCTTATAGTAGCTTTTCCGTTAAGGACTTCAGGTAACTTGTATCCGATATTCACAAAATCAAGTCTGAGAAAAGAGGCATTTTGAATGTAATAATCAGAGAACCTGCTGTTACCTCCGTTCAGGAACTTCGTATCGTTAGCAAACTTGGTGGTATTGCTTAAGAAACCCAGTGAGCTGTAAAGGTTGTAGGTGCTGTTGGCCGCTACATTGTTGTAAACATAATTTCCAAGATTGGCTCTTGCTGATAAAGACAGATCCCAATTCTTGTAGCTTACCCTGGACGAAAGTCCCATAGTAATATCCGGCGCAGGATTTTTATAAATGTATAAATCGCTTGAGTTGATAATCCCGTCGTTGTTTTGGTCAACAAAAGCATCTTCAATAGGTTTACCATTTGCATCGTAGACTTGTTTGTAGACAAAGAAAGAATTGGCGGCCTCACCTACCTTTTGCACGCGTATTGTTCCAGCCGTTGTTCCACCGATGCCGCTGTTTTCGTCACCTACATAGTAGTCAGGATCATTGTTCAGATTCAGGTTGGTGATCTTGTTCTTGTTATAGGCCAGGTTATAACCTACTTCCCAGTTCCAGTTGCTTTTTGCTACGATTTTGCTGTTTATTGAGAATTCAAGACCATGATTTTCCATACTTCCTACATTGGTAGTGATGAAACCTGTGAAGTTGGAACCTGCAGGAACGGACACCCGACTAATTAGATCTTTGGTTTTTCTGTTGTAATAATCGATGGTACCGGTGATTCTATTCCCAAAAAATCCATAATCAAAACCAATGTTAGAAGTAATGGACTGTTCCCATTTGATATTTTTATCATATCCATCCGGACGATAAGTATTGTAGTAAACATCCCCAAAAGGATACCTGGACGCATTGTCACTTCTGGTATATACCGCCTGATATGGATAATCATCATAATTGGAGTTGCTGGTCCTGATGTCCTGCTGACCGGTAACACCGTAACCCAATCTAAGCTTCAGATCAGAAACCAATTTGCTGTTCTTTAAGAAATTTTCATTATTGATTTTCCATGCAAACGCGGCGGCAGGAAATAGTCCCCAACGGTTTTCAGGAGCAAATTTGGAAGTACCATCATTTCTCAAGGTAAGGGTAACCAGATATTTATCCATCAGGCTATAATTCACCCTTCCAAAGAATGAAACAAGGAAATATTCTGTTTCGAAATCACGAGGTTGAACTACAATGGTTTTGCTTTCATTCATTGAAGAATCCTGAAGTGATCTGTAAAAACGAGACCAGGAATATCCACCGACTACATCAATATTACTTTTGATGCTTTCCAGAGAACTTGAATAGTTAAGGTAAAAATCAAGCAACTCGTTTTTAAGCTGATTTCTGTAAGGGTTAGCTCTTCCTCCCGCTTCCTCAGGAATATATACCCATTGCGTGCTGTCCTTTACATTATTATGTCCCTCAGATTCACTGTAGTCATAACCCAAATTTAAATTGGCATGTAAATCCTCCAGAAAATGGAATTTGTAGTCGAACTGTACATTACCAATACTTCTTTTAACAGTGGAAGTATTGTCTGTAAGGTCCAATTGAGCTACAGGATTGGCGGTTGCCAGGTTTATAGGAGATGCGTTTGGTTCACCGACGGTCCAGGTAGTATATCCTCTCCATCTTGTATTACCATTGTAAACAGGCTTTGTCGGATCGTATACAATAGCATTACCCACAGCGCCCTGATCGGCGAAATTATTGGCATTGTACATTCCCTTCAGGTTAATGTTGATTTTTAAATGATCCTTCAACAAGCTGGGATCAAGTCCGACAGAAAGCGTAGTCCTTTCATAGTTGTAAGTTTTGAGGATACCATCGGTATTGTTATAACCCAATGAAACACGATAAGGAAGCTTTATTTTTTTGATGGTACCCGAAACATTAAGGTTATGGTCCTGCCCGAATGCATTTTTATAGATCTGTTTTTGCCAGTTGGTATTGTCATTCCCAAGAAGAGCTGATATAGGGGACTCTGCTCCATATCTTTCATTTATTAGGGCACGGTATTCGTCACCTGAATACACATCTACAAGTTTTGGTATTGTAGCCAAAGAAGTAGTTACACTATAGTTGGCACTGAAGGACTCGCCACCTCTTTTGGTAGTAATAAGAATAACACCGTTGGAAGCTCTTGAACCATAAATTGCAGTGGCTGACGCGTCTTTCAATATAGTGAAAGACTCAATATCATTAGGATTAAGTGAAGATAAAATATTCGAAGAACCGCCAATCTGTACATTTGTGATCGGTACTCCATCTATTACAATCAAAGGATCATTGCTGGCATTAAGCGATGATCCGCCACGAATCCTGATGGTAGAAGCATTTCCGGGCGCACCACTGTTAGAGGTAATTACTACTCCCGGCGCTTTTCCAAGAAGCAGTTCCTGAGGGGAATTGATTGCACCTTTATTAAAATCCTTGGCGCTTACCACTGCTACGGCGCCTGTCGCATCTGATTTTTTAACAGTTCCATAACCGATAACTGCAATCTCTTGTAAAGACACAATATCAGAAACCAGGTTGACATTGATGGTGGTTTGGTTTTCAACAGCTATTTCTTCCGTTATGTAACCGACATAAGATATAACAATGGTTGCTCCGTCATTTACTTTTAAAGTAAAATTGCCGTTTACATCCGTTACCGTTCCATTGGTAGTGTTTTTTTCTACAACACTTGCTCCCGGAATTCCGGAGGGATCAATATCAGAAACTACTTTCCCGGATATGGTTTGAGTTTGAGCATTTGCATAAGAAGTCAGCAAACAGAATAAAATTAACAGCTTGCCGAATAATTGACATCTTTTCCTGAATTGCAGGAAAGGCCATTTTATAAGAATGGTAGATTTCATTTCATAATGATTAAGGGTTTGAACAAATTTAGTTAGGGTTTGTAAAGGCTTAGCTGTGTATAAACAGTAAGTCCGATGATTGAAATTTTAAAGCAGGCTCTCTTTTTATCATATTTAGTTATATTGGTTCAATAGAATTCCATGCACATCAGATAACTAACGTGTTGTATATACTTATTTAAAATAGTATTCAGGTATTAACTAGAAATTGACCGTAAAAAATTAAAAGGTTATTAATTGTTAAATAATCATTTTAATCAAGATTCTGAGTTGTATTCTTGTTTAAACTCCGGCGATTGTCTATACGCTCTTTAGATTGTTTTTTGTACTGAACAAAACTAAAAGGAATATGGAAGCAAAACCATTCACGTCACTCAAAATATCACAGATAACCAGGGAATGTTTTTGTATTCAGTTGATGGATAAATGTTTATATAAGAAAAGCCGTCGGATTATATAAACTAAATATCAATGAAAACCATACTTTGTGTAACGTAATAGTATAACTTTTTTAAGCAAAGCTTCCGAATCTGCGTCTTCCTGAACTTGTTTCAGGATCTTCCAAGGCCTCGCTTAGATGCCGAAATAAATTCGGCAAGACGATCTACCGGATGGGAAAGGAACTTTAGAATAGAAAGCCTTTAAGAAGATTAAGCGAGAAAGAACATCTTAAAAGGCAAAAGCTTCTGAGCGCGTCCTCCTGAACTTGTTTCAGGATCTTTCAAGCCTCGCTGATAGATGCCGAAATAAATTCGGCAGGACGATCTGCTGGCTAGGAAAGGAGTTTAAAATAGAAATCCTTTAAGGAGATTAAGAGAGAAAGTATATTTTAAAGCAAAAGCCTCCGAGTGCGTCCTCCTGAACTTGTTTCAGGATCTTTTCAAGCGTTAGTAACAGATATCGAAATAAATTCGGCAAGACGATCTACTGGCTAGAAAGGAACTTGAGAATAGTTATATTTCGTAGGATAAATCTGTAAGATTGGGATTTATTGATTTTATCAGATTAAACTTCCATTCCCTATGCCAATTTTTTAATTGCTTTTCTCTTTCAATAGCTTCAGTAATAGTATTATGGAATTCATAATAGATTAGATACTTACAGTTGTATTTTGTAGTAAATGCGGATCCATTCCCATCTTTATGCTGTGATATTCTTGTTTTTAGATTACTTGTAACTCCTATATATAGTGTTGTTTTTTTGTAATTTGTTAGTATATATACATATCCTCCCTTCATAAAATTGATGGTTCAAAAAATATAAGAGTTAAAAAAATACGATATAAAGATATTCACATTTTGATAGAAAGAAAGCCTTTAAGAAGATTAAAAGAGAAAGCTCCAGATGCCGAAATAAATTCGGCAGGACGATCTGCTGGATTGGAAAGGATCTTTAAAGTAGAAAGCCCTTAAAAACATAAAAGAGGAAGCACATTTTAAAAAGTAAAAGCCTCCGAGTCTGCGTCTTCCTGAACTTGTTTCAGGATCTTCCAAGCCTCGCTCATAGATGCCGAAATAAATTCGGCAGGACGATCTACTGATTGGGAAAGGAACTTGAGAATAGAA
Organism: Cytophagales bacterium; assembly: GCA_035628645.1. GTDB lineage: Bacteria > Bacteroidota > Bacteroidia > Cytophagales > Cyclobacteriaceae > DASPJL01. Next base: position 64,227 of record DASPJL010000096.1, read on the forward strand.
ATCCTTTAAAAAGATTAAGAGAGAAAAATATTTTTAAAGAGTAAAAGCCTGTGAGTGGGTCTTCCTGAACTTGTTTCAGGACCTTTCAAGCCTCGCTGACAGATGCCGAAATAAGTTCGGCAAGACGATCTGCTGGCCCGAAAAGGACCTTTAGAATAGAAAGCCTTTAACAAGATTAAGAGAGAAAGCACATCTTAAAAAGTAAAAGCCTCCGAGTCTGCGTCTTCCTGAACTTGTTTCAGGATCTTTCAATCTTGCTAACAGATGCCGAAATAAATTCGATAAGACGATCTGCTGGTCGGGAAAGGAACTTGAAAATAGAAAGCCTTTAACAAGATTAAGAGA
>DASPJL010000097.1:0-25330 GCA_035628645.1 Cytophagales bacterium
CCTCTACTACTCTTCTTTTTAAACTTTCATCATATTCTCGTAATACTCTTTTGGATTTTTCCTTGGTTTCAGATTCTGATGCTTTTTTGAAATCTTTCATTTTGTTGACTTTTTGCTGTCAACCTATTTCAGGACAAGACAACATTATGGTTCAATTAATGATGGAAGACATACTAAACTACTCGCTTTTACCAGGTCCCCCAGAAATTCAGACTGATCCTGAGCCTACCTCTATTACTCCTCACTTAATAATTTCACTTATTCGTCCTTTTTCAAGGTGAACAAAAAAAAATCACGTAAAGAATATCTATACGTGATTTTATCAATTATTAACCCTAAACCTATTATTTTACTTATGTTTCATTTATTCAAAATATCGATACTCTACTCTTCTTTCAGCCTTTTTCCGTATCGCATGATTAAAAGTAGAGTTAATCTTTTGATTATTAAAATTTTCTGTCACCGGAAGATCCTATCAAAGGGTAATGTTTAAAATGAAATGGTCCATTTTATTAAAATATATAAAAAATAAGATATGATATATTTTATATTGGAAAAATTACAATTTATCCAAAGATGGGAAAATGAGCAAAAAACACCGATTTTACCCCGTGAGGCAGATAATTTCCAATGAAAAGGAACATATTGCAGTGAATTTCCTACATCCCAAAAAAGGACAATGAAAATTAATTTTTATCGGATACAAAATAAGGGTTTGAATAACATTTATAATTCAAACAATTACTTGGATATATAAAACTTAGAAAGGCTTCAAACGAACCTGCCCAAATTCAAATTTCTAATGACTAAGGTTTCTTGGTTTTACTGAGACCTTCCCAGTATTTAAATCTTTTTGGAACCTTCCTTAAAAAAGAAGGTTTCTTTTTATATGGAAAACTCTTTTTCCTGATGTTTATGGAGATGAAGCATTGTATTGTTTAACTGAAGTAATGAAACCATCACATGCAAGAATACAAGATTATAACCCTGACCCCTACCTCCAATTCAACCTTAAAATCCATGGAAGGATATATAAAAAGTTGTGAAACTACCCTGAATAAGCTTGCCAAAGAGGGGTGGAAATTGGTTTGCACCGAAAGTATCGCTCAGCAAGACATGTCAAATCTGATTGTTTTTATGGCAAGAGAAATATCTGAGGTGGACGCGTCAATAAAAGCCGCGGAACATGAAATACCTCAATCGCTCAGCGAAAGTATGGATGCTTTTGTAGACAATCCTAATCCAAAAAGCTTACCTAAAAATTAGTGTAATATTCTACTTTTCTAAACGATTAGAAAACGTTCAGATCGAAAGGTTTTGCTATCCGAGCAAATACTTTTTTTCTATTTTACGTATGAACACTCATGATGTAGCATTGATTCTGCGCTCAGGCTGATGAAGAACATCATAAAAAAACTAATTATTGAAGATAAAATCGGTGAGTCATTTGCTTTCAAATTGACTCTTGAGCTGTTTAGAGTTTTAGAAGATAAACTTAATTTTTATGCAAAGGCAGGATATCGAATGGTTGAGATATAATATTTCATTAGCAGACGGCGGACCCTATTATGCAGAAACAGACCCTCACAATTATTTGGTAGAACCCTGGAACGCTTTTTCTTCATTATTTTATCTTATTCCTGCGATTTTTTGGGCGATTAAGATCAGACATCATTTAAAGGAAAATCTATTTTTAGCTTATTGTATCCCTTTGCTAATTCTCGGAGGATTAGGCAGCACTCTCTTCCATGCATTCAGATCTTCCAGCATTCTACTGTATATGGACATTTTACCTATTCTGCTTCTTACTTTTTCTGTCAGTACTTATTTCTGGCAAAAAGTGTACAACAATTGGTGGTTAACCATTTTCACGCTTCTGCTTTGCTTTTTAATAAGGCTCCTCTCTTTCACCCTGGATTTGCCTATTCACACGTTAACAAACATTGCTTATGCTATCAATGGAGTAGTCATATTTTTACCGATAGTTATCGTATTGATAAGAAATTCATTTCAAAGGGTCAAGATCATTTTATTCTCTATTTTATTGTTTGCTACTGCCCTGTTTTTTAGAGAAATAGATGCAAGGAGTTTTGAAGGTTTGCCAATGGGAACACATTTTCTCTGGCATATTTTCTCCGCAGCTGGGGCCTATTTTCTAGCTGAATATTTATATTTCACTCATAGGATTGAATTAAAAGCAGAAAAAATAAAACCCAAAGAGGACAAACATCTTATGCAGGCCAGTTCAAAAAAGGAAAATGGGTATCAGATGGTTCGATAGATTTAACAGATCTTCCAAATAATAAGGAAATACAACTGGATTCAAAACTTCCCGCTTCTAACCTCCTACTTTATACCTGCCTCTTTTGAAAAAGGGCAACCTATTACATATGATAGGAAAGCTTTCCCTTTCCACAATTTAAGCCATTCCACTCTTAACTTTATAATAGCAGGCTAATCAGCAACTTAATAAGTCTTCCTAACCTATAAATCCATTTGAATCTTATTTGTTTTCCAGAAAAATATTACTTCCATTGATCCTTCTTGCTTTTAACAGGCTGGACTTTATTAAATAAATTCATGTTGTACAGCAAAAGGAAAATTAATGACAGAACAAAGCATAGAATGGCAAAGGTATAATCTCCAGCTTCCGGATGGGGGATCGCATTATGCTGAGACAAACATGGCACAATTCATAGTAGAACCCTGGAATGCCTTGTCTTCTTTATTATTTTTAATCCCTGCACTATACTGGGCCATAAAAATAAGAAAGCAGGTAAAGGAGAATGCGTTTATCGCATACTGTGTTCCATTGCTTATTCTGGGTGGTTTAGGCAGCACGCTTTTCCACGCGTTCAGAACCTCCTCTTTGCTTTTGCTGATGGATGTGCTCCCAATACTGATACTTACTTTATCTGTAAGTACTTATTTCTGGCAAAAAATTTTCAATAAATGGTGGCTCACTACCATTGTAGTGGCGGTTGGTTTTATTCTTAGAAGATTAGTAGTAGATATAGGATATTTCCCCTATCATACGGCGGCCAATATTTCTTATGCCATTTCAGGTATTACCATATTTCTACCCATCCTTATAGTCCTGTTTAAAACAAATTTCCAGAAAGGAAGCGTGATCTTTTCCTCAATTCTACTGTTTGTACTGGCACTGACTTTTAGAGAAATGGATGCATGGGAGCTAAACTTCCTGCCTATGGGCACTCATTTTCTCTGGCATTTTTGTACTGCCGCAGGAGCCTACTTTATAGCGAGATACATTTACATATTTCCTGGCTTTGGAACGCAATCCGCGCGGCTGGTTCCCCAGGAAGTTGAAGTTAAGGCTTAATTTGTTATAGCCATTTTCGGTCCGAGTCAATGAAAAGGCGGTGCCTCTTGCATGTTAATCCTTTTTATATAGCCTCTCACGATCTGCCGAATTTCAATTTATACCAGAATTCTTATCCTCTGTTTAAAAAATTAATTATAATTGCACCCGCTTTTTAAGCTATTGGTTGTGAGGATTTAGGAAAAAACTAAACAGGCATATAAAAATGCCCGATATAAAGTGATAAAGGAAGAAAGTTTTAATAAAGTAACAACAGGAGGTCTTTTAGTTACTTTAGGAATAATTTTCGGGGATATCGGTACTTCTCCGCTTTATGTTCTAAGAGCAATAGTAGGCTCCTCAATTATTACAGAGGAACTTATATATGGTGGAATCTCGTGTATCTTCTGGACGCTTACTTTACTAACCACCGTAAAATATGTTTTAATTACCCTAAGGGCTGACAATCATGGGGAAGGTGGAATTTTCGCGTTATATGCCCTGGTCCGAAGAAGGGCTAAGTGGCTCGTATTTCCGGCAATAATAGGAGGAAGTACTGTTCTGGCTGACAGCATTATTACCCCTTCTATCTCTGTAACATCTGCCGTCGAAGGATTTGCGAGTATAAGTACGGATATACCCATTATCCCGATTGTAATTGTAATTCTCGTATTCTTATTCTTTCTCCAGCAATTTGGAACAAACATTCTGGGCAAAACCTTCGGCCCGGTAATGTTTGTGTGGTTTACCATGATTGCTTTAGTTGGGCTTTACTCCATAACGACCAATTGGGAAATTCTTAAAGCAATTAATCCTTACTATGCAGCAAGACTGCTGTATCATTATCCGGGAGGTTTTTTGCTACTCGGTTCGGTTTTTCTTTGTACTGCCGGAGTTGAAGCTTTGTATTCTGACTTGGGACATTGCGGAAGAAAAAACATTCAAACCGCTTGGTTTGCAGTAAAAATTGCTCTTTTGCTAAATTACTTCGGACAGGGTGCATGGTTATTAAATCATACCGGAGAGACGCTAGATGGAAGAATTCCCTTTTTTGTTTTAATGCCCCATTGGTTTCTGCTTTTTGGAGTTATAATTTCCACATTCGCGACAATTGTAGCGAGTCAGGCATTGATCAGTGGATCTTTTACTTTGATAAATGAAGCTATCCGGTTAAACCTTTGGCCCAAGGTCAAAATAAACTACCCTACTATTTTAAGAGGACAATTGTATGTCCCTTCGATGAACTGGTTTCTTCTGGCTGGTTGTATCTTTATCGTTTTATATTTTCAACACTCCTCCCAAATGGAAGCTGCATATGGATTATCTATTGTAGTTACCATGTTAATGACCAGCATTTTACTTTGCTATTACCTTTATATTGCGAGAACGCATAAATTACTTTTGCTTTCATTTATACTCGTATATTTTTCTCTTGAAATTGCTTTCTTAGTGGCTTTATCGGATAAATTCTTTCATGGCGGATGGATCACACCGTTAATTGCTTCAGGGTTAATTGCCATAATGTGGATCTGGTTTTCTGCAAGGAAAATCAGGAATAAATATGTGGAATTTGTCAAACTTGACGGATACCTGGATTTATTAAGGGAATTAAGTCACGATCCCCTGGTAAGTAAATTTTCTACCCACCTTGTCTATTTAACCACTGCAAACAGGTTAAATGAAATTGAGGCAAAAGTCATTTATTCCATTTTCCAAAAACAGCCGAAAAGAGCGGATATCTACTGGTTTATCCATGTAAATGTGGAGGATAAACCTTATACAATGGAATATAAGGTCACCGAATTAATAAAAGGTGTTGCCATCCGAATAGATTTTAACCTTGGTTTCAGAATTGAGCCAAGAATAAATTTAATGTTTCGCGCAGTAGTAGAAGACATGGTCGCCAATAAGGAAGTAGACATCACCAGCAGGTATGAATCTTTGAATAGAAAGAAAATCATCGGTGATTTTAAATTTGTGGTGATAGAAAAATATTTGTCTTATGATCATGAGCTCCCCTTCTATGAGAAATTGGTAATTAATGCCTACCTCATGCTTAAGGACATAAGTCTTTCGGAAGAAAAAGCTTTTGGTCTGGACTTAAGTTCCGTTCTGGTAGAGAAAGTCCCGTTGATAATACAGCCCCAATCTTCCGTTAAACTAAGAAGGATAAAGAGCAACAATGGCAGCCGTTCCCGCCATTAAGGTTTCCATTAAAAATTTCTAAAACCGTCTGAAAAGCCAAACAGGAAGCAGGCCTTTCCTTTAACACCCATTTTTTTAATTAATTAACCCGTTTTTCTTTAACAGAAACTCAGTTTTCTCTTTTCTGCCAATTAATAGGTTTCCCTCGTGCGACAACAAAAGCAAACCTTCCGAATTTCCACAGGCTATTCTTCCGTCTGAAAGCTGTTTAAGGGATTTAAAGGAGAAATTGTATGTACTGCTAAGAGCGAAGAACTTTTGCCAGCGGTTGTCTCTCAAATAATATAAACCTGATGAGGTAGATGCCAGTATCTTTCCTTCCTTTGTCAATAACAGATTATCTACATCACGACCGGTTACCCTTAGAACTGAAAGCAGAGCAACAATCAGAAAATGGCTTGCATTGAATTTTTTTTACAATCGAAAGCAATACAATGACAGAAGTAGAAATTTGCTTCATTGCTTAATTTTTTTAGGGTAATTGATGGCTAAAGTATGAGCGGAACCGATAACAGGATCCTTATCAAATATTTTTAGCGAACTTTATTAAAATATTAATTAATAAATCAACTTATTCTTTATGCTTCTGCGGAACAGAAGAATCCCTCACATATAATTTCGTTTCAAGGATCCTTCTTTCAAATTGTGTTACCGGCCTTTTACTTTCAATTAGCTGGATGAGCAATTCCGTAGCTACCTGCCCCATTTCAAAAGCCGGTTGAACAACCGAGGTAAGAGAGGGATTAAGCAAATCTGCTACTTTCAGGTTTGTAAATCCGGCTACGGCTACATCCTCCGGCACTTTAAAACCTTGTTTCAGCACTGCCGCCAAAGTACCCATGGTAAGTCTGTCGCTTGCTGAAACAATGGCCCGGGGTTTTTCAGGCAAATTCATTAATTCTGAAATCGCTTGCTCCGTTTCAGCCTGGACCATCCCACCCCATTCGCAGTATTTGATATAATCTTCATCAAAGGGAACATTATATTCGGCAAGCGCCTTTTTATAGCCATCCTGTCTTTCTTTGGTGATGGACAGAAAATTTGCTGAAGCTATTAGTCCAATCCTTCTAAAACCGGATTCAATCAAATGTTTGGTCATTTGATAGGCTCCATTATAATTATTGGCAGTTACTTTATGGGTTTCAAGCTCTTCCGATGTCCTGTCAAAAAAGACTACAGGAATTCCGCTTTCCTGCAGGGCGACAAGGTGTTTCATATTTTCTGTCTGTGCAGACATGGAGATCAATAAACCATCTACTCTTCGGGAAACTAGATGATCAATGTTAATTACCTCACGTTCATAAGATTCATGGCTTTGGGCAATAATAACATGATACCCCAGATTATAAGCTATTGCCTCGATTCCATTAATTGCCTGCGAAAAAAAGTGGTTGGCAATTTCCGGCACAATTACTCCGATAGCCATACTCTTGCTTGCCTTCAAGCTTTGCGCAATCGGATTAGGTCTGTAATTGTATCGTTCGGCATATTCAAGAATCTCTCTTTTCGTTTCAGGATTAATCTCATGACTTCCCCTTAACGCTCTTGACACAGTGGAAGTAGAAACACCCAGTGCTTTTGCAATATCTTTGATTGTAATAGCTCCAAATTTCATCTGTGTAAAAGGGTTAGAGATAATAAGTTGCTCAACCTTTTCTTCAAAAATCAATGTCCAACCTGCTGGTATAGGTTCAAGCAAAATGTAAAATAATGTCAATCTGATTTAGCCATTTTAATTCAGATTCAGTTGATCATTAATACAAAAACATGATCACAGGCTAAATGTAAAGGATTATTGTATAATTCGAAAGGATCAAAAGTGAGTAAAATCCCGGCAACGTTATCGTCATCGTTGTCGGCATCGATTGCGTAAAAAAATATCTGAAATATTTTTTATTAGCAGAAAACCTGATCTAGTTTAGCAAAGATTTGAGGGGAGATTTATCTTTCTGATCATTCTGAAAATCAACGTTCAGTAGTTGGAAGTGAAGAAAAAAATAAGTTTTTTAATCAACACCACTGAAAATATGTCTTTGCAAAGTCTATTTAATCTTGAGGGTAAAACGGCGCTTGTAACAGGCTGTAATAAAGGTATTGGAAGATCAATGACCCTTGCCCTGGCAGAAGCAGGCGCAAATATTCTGGGAGCCTCAGGGTCAATATCACCTTCGGGAAGTGAAATAGAGGAGCAGGTAAGAAAACTGGGAAGAGAATTTAAAGCGTATCCGGTAGACCTAAGCGACAGGACGGCCACATATAATTTTATAGCAGCGGTGAAAGCGGAAAACCCTGTAATCGATATTCTAATAAACAATGCAGGAATAATATTACGAACTCCGGCAGCCGATCATCCGGATGAATATTGGGACAAAGTGTTATCTGTAAACCTTGATGCTCAATTCATATTAAGCAGGGAATTTGGAAAGGAAATGGTATCGCGCGGATCTGGTAAAATAATATTTACAGCCTCTTTACTTACGTTTCAGGGCGGAATAAACGTGCCAGGATATGCAGCCAGCAAAGGAGCAATCGGAAGTTTGATCAAAGCGCTTTCAAATGAGTGGGCCGCAAAAGGGGTAAATGTAAATGGAATTGCTCCAGGATATATTGCTACAGACAATACAGAAGCTTTAAGAAATGATCCGATAAGGAGTAAGTCTATTTTAGACAGAATTCCTGCCGGCAGATGGGGCCAACCAGACGACTTTAAAGGAGTAACTGTTTTCCTTGCATCCAAAGCATCAGATTATGTAAATGGAACCGTGGTAACGGTAGACGGCGGTTGGATGGGAAGATAAGTGAGAACCATAAATACAATTAAACCAGTTGATTATTATTTTATTTAACGCTTAATCTATTGACATGCAGGTACGATATCAAAATAGCCCAAAGGAAGTAAGTCAAATGAATACCCAGGAGCTGAGGACTAATTTTTTGGTCGAGAACATGATGGAAGCGGGTAAAATCAATCTTACGTATACCCACTATGACCGGGTAATTGTTGGCGGTGCATGCCCTTCCGGCGCCCCATTGACACTCCAAACCTATGATCCGCTTAAGGCCGATTACTTCCTTGAAAGAAGAGAGCTCGGTATCATCAATGTAGGTGGCAGCGGCGAAATAATTGTTGAAGGTAATTCTTATACTTTAAATAAATTGGATTGCTTATATATTGGAAAAGGGGAAAAGGAAGTAAAATTCATTTCGTCAGACAAAAATAATCCTGCCTGTTATTTTCTTATGTCAGCGCCCGCGCATCAAAAATTGCCGGTAGCATTGATGAGAAAGGAAGAAGCTTCTCCGGTAGAAATGGGTTCAGCAGAGACTTCAAATCAAAGAACGATTTATAAATATATTCATCAGGATGGGCTGAAAAGCTGTCAGGTAGTAATGGGACTGACTGTACTGAAACAAGGTTCCGTTTGGAATACCATGCCCGCTCATGTCCATGACAGACGAATGGAAGCCTATTTCTATTTTGATCTAAATAAAGATCAGCGGGTGTTCCATTTTATGGGCCAGCCTCAGGAGACACGTCATCTTTTGGTAGGAAATCACCATGGAATTATTTCTCCGCCATGGTCCATTCACTCCGGATGTGGAACGGCCAATTATTCTTTTATATGGGCAATGGCAGGAGAAAATTATGTTTTCACCGATATGGATTTTGTCGCTATTAAAGATTTACGATAGCTTAAAATATTAAAAATAAAGTTTGTTAAAGGGTAAACAATTTTGTTAGGAAACAAATGTTGTTTGCCATGTGGCTCATTATGAGTACACATGGTTTCATGTTTAGATTAGGTGAAGAATTTCTTCCGAATGATGAGATTCAGGCAGATAAGTCATCAGAGGAAATTCGACCAAGAAAGGGGGAGCTTTTGCTCCCTGCCTTCTTAAATTCTTCATTTTCTCCTAAATCTTTGAATGAACTTCCAGTCGTTGAATTGCCCGTTTTCAAAAAAGACACTTTCAATATTGAAAAATATGGAGCAAAAAAAGGTATCTCTTTTAATAATCCAGAATCCATAGCCAAAACAATCGAGGCCTGTAGTTGCAAGCAATCCGATTAATAAACACCGATGTCTCAAAAGCTCAAAAGGAGACGGAAAACGCAGCTGACGTTTCTGAAAATGTTTTAATAAAACAAATAAAAATATGATTAAAAGAAAGATGAGTTTTTTACTGCTTGTTGCACTTTCGCTAACAGTACTATCCTGCAAAGGACAAGAATCAGAAAAGGTAAGAGTAGGATTGGATTATCATTTCAACAATGAATATAAAAAGGAAAAAAACGGAAAGCCTTACAGGTTTCACTATACCTGGGAAGATAAAAAAGATTCAGGTTTTTCCATGTGGGACTCCGCCTTTACAAGCTTAGGCGCCGAAACACTTTCCCTGGCATCAGCTCCCCGCAAACAAAAGCTCAGCAACATTGATATTTACATTATTGTAGACCCGGATACGGAGAAAGAAACCGAGAAGCCAAATTTTGTAGGTCAAAAAGATATACAGGTAATCACAGATTGGGTAAAAGCAGGCGGCATATTGGTATTGATGGCAAATGACTCTTCTAATGCTGAATTTGAGAACTTCAATAAGCTTGCCGCTCAATTTGGAATAAAATTCAACAGAGACAAAAAAAATCCTGTAATTGGAAAGCAATTTGAAATGGGGAAAATAATGATTCCGGCAGATCACTTAATATTTAAAGAGGTAAATAAGATTTATATAAAAGAGTTTTCTTCCCTTGAACTTACTTCTCCCGCAAAAGCAGTGCTTTCCAATAAAGACAATGATGTGGCAATGGCTTATGCAGAAGTAGGTAAAGGATTGGTATTTGCCGTTGGGGATCCGTGGTTGTATAATGAATATTCGAACCAAAGCAGGTTATCTGCCGACTATGAAAATTACAAGGCTGGAAAAGCTTTGGCCGAATGGTTGATAAATAAGGCTAAAAGCAAATAGTTTCAATGCCAAGATTCAAAATCTCTTATCGACTTTTAACAATAAATGGAATCCACGTGGAGGAAAGAACATTCCTTTACTTTAAAAAATAAATATATAAAAGACATCGACATGGAAATTTCTTCAATCCCAAAGCTTTCCAAAACATTTGTGGAGGGCAGCGTTAAGGGTGTTAATCCAAAATTATTTGATCTACCTGAAAAAGTGTTACAGTTTGGTACCGGGGTATTGCTAAGAGGGTTGCCGGATTACTTTATAGACAAAGCCAATAAGCAAGGGATTTTCAATGGACGTGTTGTTGTGGTGAAATCAACAGACGCCGGCGACCTTACTACTTTTAAAAAACAGGACAATTTATACACCATTTGTGTGCGGGGCATCGAGAATGGAAGCAACTATGAAGAAGACATCATTTGCTCTTCGATAAGCAGGGTACTTTCAGCAAAAAGCGAGTGGAAAAATATTCTCGAATGTGCTTATAATCCAGATTTACAGATAATAATTTCCAATACGACCGAAGTTGGGATAGAGCTAGTACAGGATGACATCAATCAAAATCCTCCCGTATCTTTTCCTGGAAAACTACTTGCCTTTTTACTTGAAAGATTTAATGCATTTAAGGGAAGTGAAGACAGCGGAATGGTTATTGTTCCCACAGAGCTGATTCCAGACAATGGTAAAAAACTGGAATCCATTGTATTGGAGCTTGCCCATAGAAATGGTTTGGAGATAGCATTTATTGATTGGATTGAAAACCACAATTACTTCTGCAATTCCCTTGTCGACCGGATAGTACCGGGCATTCCCGAGGAAACCATCAAAACCAAACTGGAAGAATCATTGGGATATAAAGACGATTTACTGATCATGAGCGAAGTATACCGCCTATGGGCCATAGAAGGTAATGAAAAGGTAAAGTCGGTCTTATCCTTTGCAGATGCGGATGAAGGGGTAATAATTGAGCCGTCCGTCGAAGTTTACAGAGAATTGAAATTAAGGCTGCTTAATGGTACCCATACGCTTACTTGTGGATTGGCTTATCTGGCGGGAATTAACACAGTGAGGGAAGCTATGCTTGACCCAAAGCTTTCTAAATTCATGAACGTATTGATGGTGGGAGAAATAGCCTCAGCCATACCTTCAAAAGTTGATGAAAAAGCAGCACGAAGATTTGCCCTCAGAACTTTGGAGCGCTTCCAAAACCCTCATATTGAACATCATTGGATCAATATTACCGTCCAATATTCCTCAAAAATGAAGATGAGGAACATCCCGACATTGCTTAATTATTATAAGATTTTTGGCATTATACCTGAATATTTCTCCTTTGGATTTGCTGCTTTCCTATTGTTTATGAAGGCAGTGAAAAAGGAGGGCACAAAGTATTTCGGAGAAAGAGACGGTGTCTATTATTTAATCACTGACAGCAAAGCCGACTACTTTTATGAAAAGTGGAACAGCCTGAGCGCTGAGCAACTGGTGATTGAAATAATGAAAGACAAAGCGGTTTGGGGATCAGATCTTACCCTGATGAAAGAGCTGGCGCCTAAAGTAAGTCAATGGCTTAATTTAATGATTGCCAATGGCACAAAGGAAACACTGGACATGTTCTGGAAGAGAAATCTCTAAATCAAATACAAGAGAACTTCGGTTTCCTATCTGTTTTTAAAGTTTTAAAATGAAAGCAATTAAAGTGGCAGGCGGTGAAATTGAAGTAAGCGCTGTAAGACATGGACAAGATGATTTTATACCTTGGAGAAGGAGTGTTTCATTATAATTTTCAAAACTTCAGAAAAATTAAAACTTAAAAAAACTTTGTGCCCTTTGCGTGTTTAATCTTTGCGCTCTTTGCGTGAACCGCACCCACAAAAACAAAGACTTATGACATCAATTAAAAAATTTATAAACGAAGATTTTCTTCTTACAAATAACACTTCAAGTAGGCTATATCATGAATTTGCAAAGGAAATGCCTATCATCGATTACCACTGCCATCTTCCTCCTGACCAAATAGCTGAAGACAGAAATTTTGAAAACCTCACCCAGATCTGGCTGTATGGCGACCATTACAAATGGCGGGCAATGAGGACAAACGGTGTGGATGAAAGCTTTTGCACAGGCAACAAAAGTGATTATGAAAAATTCAAGAAATGGGCTGAGACGGTTCCTTATACCGCAAGAAATCCTCTTTACCACTGGACACACCTTGAGCTCCAAAGGTATTTTAACATTAATGAAGTATTGAGTCCGGCAACTGCGGACAGCATATATCGAAAGGCAAGTGAACTGCTTCAAACAACTGACTTTTCCGTAAGAAGCCTTTTAAAAAAAATGAAGGTAGAGGTGGTATGTACTACCGATGATCCAACGGATTCTTTAGAACACCATAAAAAAATAAAAGCGGGAGGAATTGCATTAAAAGTGCTGCCCACATTCAGGCCTGATAAGGCAATGGCTGTCGAAAACGCAACATCCTTCGGTCAATATATAGGTCAGCTTGAAAAAGCTTCTGATATTTCAATTTCATCTTTTGATGATTTTCTTAAGGCTTTAAAAAACCGTCATGATTTTTTTGCCTCTATGGGGTGCAAACTTTCCGACCATGGGTTGGAGGAGATTTATGCGGAAGATTTCAATGAGGAAGAAATCAAATCAATATTCAATACAGTCAGAAATGGAAACAGGCTCAGTTCAGCCGAAATCCTGAAGTTTAAATCGGCAATGCTTTATCACTTTGCTGTGTGGGATTGGGAAAAGGGATGGACGCAACAATTTCACCTTGGAGCCCTCAGGAACAACAATACAAGAATGCAGAAATTATTAGGTCCTGACACCGGATGGGATTCTATTGGGGATTTTAAACAGGGAAGAGCGCTTGCAAAATTCCTGGATAAATTGGATGCTCAAAACCAACTGGCCAAAACCATTCTATACAACTTAAACCCTGCGGATAATGAATTGATGGCAACCATGATCGGAAACTTTAATGACGGATCTGTTGCAGGAAAAATTCAATTCGGGTCGAGCTGGTGGTTCCTGGATCAAAAAGATGGCATGACCAAGCAAATAAATGCCCTTTCAAATATGGGACTATTAAGCAGGTTTATCGGAATGCTTACCGATTCAAGAAGTTTTCTCTCTTACCCAAGACATGAATATTTCAGAAGGATCTTGTGCAACCTGATCGGGGAAGATGTAGAAAACGGTGAATTGCCCGAGGATATTGAATGGCTTGGGCAAATGGTTCAAAATATTTGCTATAATAATGCTAAGGGGTATTTTGGGTTTTAGTGGGAAGTAGGAAGGGGAAGATGGAAGGAAGTAGCAGGAAGATTTAAGTAGGTTTTGATTTGCAAAGATTTACGGTTCAAAAATAAAGATGCAAAAACTGATAACATTCGGGGAAGTAATGATGAGGTTGTCTCCTCCAGGTTTTCAACGGTTTTCCCAGGCGGAATCCCTGGAGGTCGTTTATGGAGGTGGAGAAGCTAATGTTGCCGTCGCTGTGGCTCAATTGGGCATTACAGCTTCTCATGTTACCTGTTTTCCTGAAAATGATCTTGGTTATTCGGCAGCGGCTTCATTAAAAAAGTGGGGAGTTGGGACAGAGTATATTGTTTATAAAGGAAACAGACTTGGTCAGTATTTTCTGGAAAAAGGATCTTCACTAAGGGCCAGCAAAGTAGTTTATGACAGGGACAATTCAGCTTTTGCGCAGTTATCCCCCGAACTTTTCAATTGGAAGGAAATATTAAAAGGCGCCTCCTGGTTTCACTGGACAGGGATTACTCCCGCAATTTCTCATAATGCAGCGGTAGCTTGTCTTCAGGCAATCAAAGCCGCTAAAGAGTTGGGGCTAACGGTATCCGGTGATATCACCTACAGAAAAAATCTTTGGCAATACGGTAAAACCGTCCAACAGGTGATGCCAGAATTGGTAGAAGGCTCTGACCTGGTGATATGCGGGGAAAGTGAAGCGGAAGAGATCTTTGGAATTCAGTCAAAAGAAAACATCAACGATCCTTTTGAAACTTTAGGAAGAGGGTTAATGGAACGTTTTCCAAATCTCAAAAAAGTTATCTCAACAAAAAGAGAAACAATTAATGCTTCTTACAATAAGCTTGGAGGGATAATGTGGAATGGGGAGCAAGTGATTCAGACCAAAAGCTATGACATAGAACCGATTATAGACAGAATAGGTGGAGGAGATGCATTTATGGCCGGATTTATATTTAGTGCCTTAAAGGGAAGGGGTGACAGGAATGCGCTTGAATTTGCAACTGCCGCTTCGGTATTAAAACATACTATTCCGGGAGATGCATTATTGGTAACTGAAAAAGAAATAGAGCAACTGATGCAGGGCAATGCAGTGGGCAGACTTGTTCGGTAAGATATAAAAATTATAAAAATGAACGAAGATCTGGTACTATCGGTAGGCACTACGCTCGACCGGTTTATTATGCGAAATCAGGAAGATTTCCCCTTTGCCACTGGTGAATTATCTCAACTGCTCAGGGATATCGCCTGGGCGGGAAAGATAATAAACCGTGAAATTAACCGGGCCGGATTAGCCGATATTACCGGCGCTTTAGGTTCTCATAACGTGCAAGGCGAAATTCAGCAAAAGCTGGATTTTGTGGCAAACATAAGGTTTATAAGAGCGCTTAAACTGGGCGGCGAGGTTTGTGCAATCATTTCAGAAGAAGAAGCGGACCTGATCCCCACACATAATTTAAATGCCAAATATGTGGTAGCCATTGACCCTTTGGATGGATCTTCAAATATTGATGTGAATGTTTCCATTGGTACCATCTTTTCAATTTACAGAAGGGTAACACCTATTGGCACGCATCCGACTTATGAAGATGTACTTCAAAAAGGGACGAGCCAGGTAGCCAGCGGATATATCTTATATGGTCCTTCCAGTATTCTGGTTTACACCACGGGCAAAGGAGTAAATGGATTTACTTATGATCCTTCCCTTGGAGAGTTTTTTCTTTCCCATCCGAATATCAAAACGAAATACGATGGGAGTATCTATTCTTGTAATGAAGGCAATATGGATGAATTTCCTGCTTCAATCCAAACTTATTTATCCAAATGCAGAAAGGAAAAGCTTACGGCGAGATACATAGGTTCGCTTGTAGCAGACTTCCACAGAAACCTTATGAAGGGTGGTATCTATTTGTATCCTTCTACCAATTCGAACCTTCAGGGAAAATTACGGCTCCTTTATGAGTGCTTCCCATTGGCATTTCTTATCGAACAAGCCGGCGGCAAAGCTTCTGACGGGCAAACAAGGATTCTTGATATTATACCTGAAAACATCCATCAGCGGTCTCCCTTATATATCGGATCGATAAAAATGGTGGAGGACCTCGAATTGATTTATAATGATATTAAAAATATAGCCTGATATGTCTGCCTTTTCAAAAATTGAAATTTTAAATAAGATCCTTGACCATCCGGTTGTTCCTGTTTTTTACAACAGCAACTTAGACATTACCAAACGGATAGTTGAAAGCTGCTATAACGGTGGTATCAGAGCTTTTGAATTCACAAACAGGGGAAGCGAAGCTTTTACTGTTTTCTCTGACCTGTCAAAATTCGTAAAATCTGACTTCCCCGACCTTTCTTTAGGTATCGGGACAATTTTCACATCTTCACAAGCAAAACTATTTTATGAAGCGGGTGCTGATTTTATTGTTCAACCGGTAACCAGTAAAGAGGTTGGAGAATTTTGCCAGGAAAATAAAACATTGTGGGCTCCTGGTGCAGGAACTGTAAATGAGGTTTACAACGCCACTAAATTGGGGGCAGATGTAGTCAAGCTTTTTCCGGGAAATTCACTGGGACCAGATTTTGTAAAGTCTCTCAAAGGGCCAATGCCGGGAGTAAAATTAATGGTAACAGGCGGAGTCGATCCTACTGTAGAGAGTATTTCAAAATGGTTTTCAGCAGGAGTAAACGCTGTGGGGATTGGATCCCAGCTATTTCCAAAAGAGTATCTTGAAAGGGGGGAATTCGCGAAGCTTTCGGAGAAGATAGCCCAATTAATGCTTTCAATAAAACCAGGACAATCAACCGTACCTTGATTGAAATTCATTACATTTTAACATAAGTATTATTACAACTATTTAAATAATTCTAAATAACCTTTAAACACTTACAGACATCTTAATGGAACAACCAAAAAGAGGAAATTACAGGTGGATAATAGTAGCATTGCTATTTTTCGCCACCACCATCAATTATTTGGACCGACAAGTTATCGGGTTATTAAAACCCACACTTGAAAAAGAATTTAGCTGGTCAGAGACAGATTATAGTAACATCGTGATGGCTTTTACTGCCGCTTATGCGATAGGATTGCTGATTTTCGGAAGATTTATTGATAAAATAGGCACCAAGCTGGGCTATACTGTTTCCCTTATAGTTTGGAGTATTGCCGCTATGTTTCATGCAGTGGCGAAAAGCACTTTTGGCTTTGGAGTGGCGCGAGCTGCTTTGGGATTAGGAGAAGCGGGGAATTTTCCGGCGGCAATAAAGGCCGTAGCAGAGTGGTTTCCTAAAAAAGAAAGGGCGCTTGCCACAGGGATTTTTAATTCCGGAGCAAATGTAGGCGCAGTAGTGGCTCCTTTATTGGTTTCCTGGATCCTTTTACACTATGGCTGGCAGGAAGCTTTCTGGATCACCGGTGCGATAGGCTTTATCTGGCTGATCTTCTGGTTTATTTTCTATGAAATTCCATCCAAACAAAAAAGGCTTTCTTCCGAGGAGTATGCTTACATTCATAGTGATGACGAAGATGAACCTGGGATAACAGATACAAAACCTGTAAGCTGGGCAAAACTCTTTTCCATAAGACAAACATGGGCTTTCATTTTCGGAAAATTGCTCACCGACCCTGTTTGGTGGTTTTTCCTTTTCTGGCTTCCCTCCTACCTTCATTCTTCCTATAATGTGGACATTAAAAATGAGCCTTTGCCCCTTGCGGTGATTTATTTCGCTACTACTTTTGGTAGTATTGGAGGAGGTTATTTATCATCTTACCTGATTAAATCCGGTTGGCCGGTATTTAAAGCAAGAAAGACTTCAATGCTCTTTTTTGCCATTATAGTGGTACCGATCATCAGCGTTCGTTTTATATCTGATATATGGGTTGCTGTTGCTTTGCTTAGTCTTGCCGCTGCTGCGCATCAGGCGTGGAGCGCTAATATATTCACTACCGCTTCCGATATGTTCCCTAAAAAGGCAGTTAGTTCCGTAGTGGGTATAGGAGGAATGGCAGGCGCTGTGGGAGGAATCCTTTTTCCACTTCTTATTGGAAATTTATTAGAGTACTACAAGAACCTTGGCAACATTACGGCGGGTTATAATATTCTGTTTTTAATGTGTGGATCTGCATATGTGCTTGCATGGCTGATCATGCATTTTCTTGTACCGAAAATGAAGCGTGTAGACATTTAAAAGTGTCTTTGATAATCAACTATAGTTTAAGTACCCTGAGAAGAAGGATTTTCTTGAGAAATCTTCTTCCTGGGTACTGAATTACTGGTCAAAATAGAGTTCTTTTTCTAATCAGTCTTAAATTGTTGTCTATGATAAAGTCATTAAAAAAAATCTTTAGTCTTTTAGCCATTACCCTTATGTTCAGTAACTCAGGTTTTGCCCAATCTGCGACAGAAAAAGAAGTTGCATCTGAAGTTGAAAAGTTGAAAAATCTTTTGGTTAACCCTGATAAGAAAAAGCTTCAGAAAATCTCTGCGAATGAACTTTCTTATGGTCATTCAAGCGGAAAAATAGAATCAAAGGAACAATTTATTGAAAGCCTGGTTTCCGGTCAGTCCAATTTTGTTGACATTACATTATCCGACCAGACAATAAATGTAATAGACAATACTGCTGTTGTCAGGCATAAACTTTTTGCCAACACCAACGACCCTGGAAAAGGACCTTCCACCGTAAACCTATCCATCCTTCTGGTTTGGGCAAAGCAAAACGGTGAATGGAAACTTCTGGCACGTCAGGCAGTCAAGATATAGTTTTATCAATTCGACACTCTTCGTGGTCAATTAGATTAATTTATAAGTGTTATTAAAATTTCACCATGGTGTTTTGCATTAAGAGGGTGTTCAAAAAGTCTTCCCGAATTTATTTCAGAATCTTTAAGTCCTTATTAAAGGAAGCTTAAGGTGATGAAGAAAATCCAACAAGACGGAAAACATACTTTTGGACAGCCTCTTCTCTAATCTTACCAACAGAGGCTAAAGGTACCAATCAATGCCCTCGTACCTCTGGCCTTATTTTTAACCGCTTAGCACAATAAAATCTTCTATACCGGAATAGCCAAACGGAAGAAAAAATTAAAAAGAATACAAAGTATATAAGAAGGAAGTTCTTGACGTTATCCTGTTTCATTTTTTAATAGAATAGAAGCAGGTGATCTACATTTAAAATACAAGAAATTTATTTCATGATATTTTTATAGGCGTTCTCAAAGGTATATTTTTCCAAACGATCAAAAATAGATTCGATTTTCGGAGATCATTTTGTATACAATTTTAATTTCTCCTGCGTAACTCTATTAGAATAAATGATGGTTTGTAGTGCCGTTTCCTTTTTTACTTTAACTGGTTTAAATTTTACTTTTTTACTTTTATTTTCGAAATGCAAAAGTGTTTTCTTTTTAATCTCTTCTTTTTTGCCATTACCTATGTTTCGTATTCACAATCACCCGCTCAAAAAGGCGCTATCAAGGGAGTTGTCCTTGATTCAGCGTCAAATAAACCTATAGAATTTGTCACAGTGGTAATTATGGAAGAAGGCAAACCTATAAAGACTTCTGCTACTTCTGCTAACGGTTCTTTTAAAATTGATGGTTTGCCAATTAGTCAATACAGCGTTGTACTAACCTACGTCGGATACAAAAACAAAACAATCGATTTGCCCGAATTCCCGGAATCCACTTTTCTTATTGACTTGGGGAGCACTCTGATTGCATCCTCAGACAATGTATTGAGTGAAGTGGAAATAACTGCTGTACGCCCGATAATAAAAAATGAAGTGGATAAAATAACTTATGATGTAGAAGCGGATCCTGAAAGTAAAACAATGACGGCCCTTGATATCTTAAGGAAAGTGCCGCTTATCACTGTAGATGCTGACGATAATATTTTATTAAAAGGAAGCGGAGGCTTTAAAGTACTCGTAAATGGAAAGTCCTCTTCGCTATTTGTAAGAGACCCAAAGGAAGTTTTTAAAAGTATGCCGGCCAGCTCAATAAAAAATATTGAAGTGATCACAACACCTCCGGCCAAATACGACGCGGAAGGTGTAGGTGGAATCATCAACATAATAACAAACAGGGAAAATCCGGGAGGATATAATGGTTCTGTGAGCATAGGAGCAAGTAGTCCCTTAGGAATCAATGGCAATGCATATTTAACCGCTAAGATTAAAAAATTCGGCTTTTCAGGTTATTACAACAATAGCCTTTTTACTTCTCCCGCCAACAGCAGTAATTTTTTTCGCGAAAATTTTGCTCTGGACAACAGTAAACTCAATCAGATAGGAACTAGTAAATATGAAGGAAGGTGGGAAAATTTGGGTGGGGAAGTTAGTTTCGAGATTGATTCACTCAACCTGTTAACGGCCAATTATAGTCTTTATTCCAGCAAAGGCAAGAATGACTTAAGGCAAAATGTGGAATATCTTGATGGCGAAAATACAATTGTTCAATCTTATGATCGTATAAATGATTCTGAATTTAAATGGTATGGAAGCGACCTGGGGCTAGACTATCAGAAGACCTTTAAAAGGAACAAGGACCAAATACTTACCTTTTCTTATAAGTATAACTTAGGGGGAAATAGTAATTTTTCTGATTTCGATATAGAACCCATCCTAAACTACGAACAAATAACAAGTCTGACGAGCAATGAAGGGAAATCCAACGAACATACAGCCCAGGTTGATTATGTCCATCCCTTTAAAAACTTCACCTTTGAGGCCGGACTTAAATCAATTTTGAGACTAAATAAAAGCGATTTCTACTACAAAAATTATAATCCGGAAACGGAGTCTTATGAAATTGATGAATCTCAAAGTAACATTTTTGAATATCATCAGGACGTTTACTCCGGATATGGATCCGTCAATTTTAAAAAGGGAAAATGGGGTTTTAAAGGAGGCATGAGGGTCGAAGAAACAAAAATTAATGCAGACTTTAAATCGTCCGACACTACAGCTCTTCAGGATTATTTCAACTTTATTCCTTCTGTCACTATTTCCCGCAGTCTCAATGACATGAGTTCCCTAAAGCTGTCTTACAATCAAAGACTACAAAGGCCGGGTTTATGGTTTTTAAATCCGTATACAAACCGCACCGACCCAAAAAATATTTACTATGGAAACCCCGGCTTAAAACCATCTGTAACCAACGCTATCGACTTAAGTTACAGTACATTTATAAAAGGTTCTTCAATCAATACCTCCCTTTATTACAATTTTACGGATAATTCTATCCAGTCCTTTACGATTGTAGAAGACAGTATTTCAAAAACCACTTACAGAAATATTGGTAAAAATAAAACCTTGGGTCTTTCTATTAACTCGAATATTGTCTTCTCCAAAAAGCTCACCTTAAACCTGAATGGTAATGCCAATTATGTTGATTTTTCCAGCAGCATTAACGGCAGAAAAATAACTAACAGCGGCATCACAGGATCACTCAACAGCTACGTCAGTTATAACTGGGGAAAAGGATGGAGAGTAGGCGCTAACTTTGGAGTAGGATTACCACACGTAGGTTTACAAGGGAAGTCAAATGCCTACTACTATAACAATATTTCAATCAATAAAAAACTTTTTAAAGACAAATTAAACTTAAGCGCTTCCGTAAATAATCCTTTTGAAAAAACCAGGGTTTGGAGAAACGAAACTACTGACGTTAACTTCTATCAAAAGCAAGAATCGTGGTATCAGGTAAGACGCTTCAATTTCTCTGTAAATTATAAGTTTGGAAAGTTAAAGGAGGGGATCGCCAGGAAAAAAAGAGGAATTCAAAATGATGATGTAAAAGGTAGGGAGAGTAGTGGTGGAGGTGGAATAAATTAATGCCCATGTTCTTTTTTCCCCATATTCATTATGGAAGGATTAATTCTCAGGTAAACTTCTGCTGAAAGGGGATTTTTTCCATAAATAGAATACAGGTCATTAGGATTTTTAAAGAAGGTGCCCTGTGTGCCTAGTGTAAAATTGATATTCCAATGCCTCACAAGCGTATAGTTGAACCCGACAGTATATGCCTGAATGTTAAAGGTCTTATCTTCTTCTAGCGTTATATCCAGTTCCTCTGAAGACTTTTGTACCCATTCATGTCTTCCATAAATTGCCCATTTGTTCAACTGCACGGCAGGTTCAAAACTTATAGAGTGTTCCTGATGATTATGTCCGCTATTGTTATATCCCCAAATTAACGACGTCGAAAAATTATAATTTTTCTTTATCAATGGGAACAAGGGGAAATTATATAGAATAGAGGCAGTAGTTCTTTTTACGTTATCTCCCAAACCTTCGGGGTTTTTCAAAAAACCTTGTGAAGCCTGAAAAGCTAAATTAGAATTAGGATTAATCGAGAACATAAAGGAATAAGAATCGAATCTTGGCTTGTCAAACCCGTACCTTTCTTCGTCAGGTTCGCGGCCCGTAAAGCTTGATCCTTCTATTTTCAATGATTTATACCTGAATCCTATGGTGGCCACGCCAAAAGTAATGTGGGTAGCATCCTGCCAGTGGTGACCCAACAAGGCATCCGGATTATTAAGTGCAGAAACCCTGTGCATAAAGGCTACGGGACCTAAGGCAGGTTCTCCCGGATAGCCCAAATAGAAAAACAAATCCATATTGGAATCGAACCTGTGAGAATAACCGACAGATAGCTCTGAAAACAAGTCATGTGGATGTTGCCTGTCAACCAATTTTTTCCCTTTATAAGTTTCACCCGACTGGAAGAGCAGGGGATAACCGCTTCCACCCGCAATCAATGGATCCAGAGACATCATTATGCTAAACCTGAAAAGACCCCGTTCTCCTACTCTTCTTTGTCCCATCCCCATAAGCCAGTTAGGAGCATCAATTTTCTCGTCCCCTCTTGAGCCTTTTTCTGTTATATCCTGTTTGTTATACCGGATAAATAAATTCCCATGAAACATGTAAACCCACTTTTTGTGCGAAAGCATATAACCATACATGGGAGAAGAGTCTGGCAGCCAACCCGTACCTGAACCATTCCGGCTCATGGGAAGCGTAAGTGAAAAGGCATGGGACATGGGAAGGACATACCCTCTGGCAGAATCTTCCTCATTTTGGTCGGATTCTGCTTGCGATTTATGATGCTGCTCGTGCTGTGCTTTTGCCAAATGCACAGACGATAGAAAAAACATGACAAGTAAAACTTTGTTAACCATACCAATCAACTCCCGCCAGTTAAGTGCAGGATTCAATTGTAATTACTGGTTTTGGGGTAATAAGTTTGCTTTATTGACATTTATAAATGACGAATACGAATGACAGGTGAAGAATAAAAAAATAGCAGAATCTGAATTTTCAGAATTTATGACTAAATAGAAAAAAGAATTCACTTCGGAGATTAAAAGAGTTTGTATAAACCTTTGAAACCTGTTAGATTAAAGACAGTTCCTAAAAATCCTGACCTAAAGAAATCCAAAAAATTCCGGCTTCAGAAGAACCCTAAAATCCCAGTTTTTCCTTTACTTTTCCCAATACGTTTCGGGCAATTTCGCCGGCTTTCTTTTCGCCCTCTATCAGCTTTTTTTCCAATTCCCCGGGATTATTGATATAAAAATCGAAGGTCTTTCTTTGCTCAGAGAACTTATCCAACAAGACTTCAAAAAGAGCAGTTTTAGCATGTCCATACCCATAACCACCTTTTAAAAAATTTTTTCTCATTTCGTCCACCTGAGAAGGTTCGGCTACAAGGGCATACAACTTATAAATAGTGGAAGCATCAGGGTCTTTCGGCTCTTCCAGGGCCTTGCTGTCTGTTTGGATCGACATAACCACCTTTTTTAATGCCTTTTCAGGAAGGAAAATATCAATGGTATTGTTATAGGACTTACTCATTTTTTGTCCATCTACTCCTGGAATAATCATTACCTCTTCACTAATCCTCGCTTCGGGAAGCACAAAAGTTTCTCCATAAGAATGATTAAAAGCGCTGGCGATATCCCTTGTAATTTCCACATGTTGAAGCTGATCTTTGCCTACGGGAACAAAGTTAGCATCGTACAACAAAATATCAGCCGCCATTAGCACGGGATAAGTAAACAGTCCCGCATTTACGTCAGACAGTCTGTTGGATTTATCCTTAAAACTATGGGCATTGGCCAGCATCGGAAATGGTGTAAAACAATTCAAAAACCACATCAATTCACATACTTCGCCGACTTTTGACTGTCTGTAAAAAAGATTCTTTTCCGTATCAAAACCAAAAGACAACCACGCAGCCGCCACAGCCCTTACGTTATCTTCTCTTTCCCGGGCATTTTTTATTGTAGTAAGAGAATGTAAATCGGCAATAAAAAAGAAGGATTCATTGTTTATATCCTTAGAAAGTTCAACAGCAGGTTTTATAGCGCCTAATATATTTCCTAAATGAGGTTTCCCTGAACTTTGAATGCCGGTAAGTATTCTTGCCATATTGAATAAGATTCCTAAAGTTGATTAATTATAACTCAAAGATTACATATATAAGTTAATTTTTATATCAAAACCCTGATCAATTGTTTCTTTTAGCCAATTAATAATTATTTTTGTACACTTTTTAAAATCATTTCAACCTTAATAATAAAATAAATCACTATGAAAAAACTTTTTTTCTCAACAGGGATTTTCCTACTGATCAATGCGATGGCATTTGCACAGGGAGGTAAAATAACTTTTGAAAAAACCATTCATGATTTTGGAGTAATCAAAGAAGAAGGCGGACCGGTAAGTGTTGAATTTAAATTTACCAACACAGGAACAGAACCTTTGATCGTTTCCAATGTACAGCCCTCCTGTGGATGTACTACGCCAGGCTGGACCAAAGAACCAGTGGCATCAGGCCAATCCGGTGTAATTAAAGCTGAATATAACCCACGTAACAGACCCGGTACATTTACTAAAACCCTTAATGTAACCTCCAACGGAGAGCCAAAAACTTTTACCTTAACTATAAAAGGTACTGTTACTCCAAAACCAAAAACCATTAAAGACGAGCTTCCCGATAGTATCGGAAACATAAGGTTACAATCACGATACCTCAACTTAGGAAAAGTGACGACGGAAAAGCCTTTCACTAAGGAATTTGCACTTTATAACAGCGGAACAAAACCCATTACTTTCAAAGATGAGAAAACAGTTCCTGCCCACATCAAGGTTTCAATAGAACCAAAGACCATACAGCCTAAGGAAAGAGCGATAATGATGATAACTTATGATGCAAAGGCAAAAAATGATTATGGCTTCATCACAGATCCATTGGT
Source organism: Cytophagales bacterium (assembly GCA_035628645.1). GTDB lineage: Bacteria > Bacteroidota > Bacteroidia > Cytophagales > Cyclobacteriaceae > DASPJL01. The sequence goes on from DASPJL010000097.1 coordinate 25,045, forward strand.
AATAAATACAAATGAGGAGGTAAATGGCACGAAAAGCCTTCATGTGTCAGCGCAAATCGAAGAATATTTCCCTCCAATGACGCCATCCGAACTGGAAAAAGCGCCAAAAATAACTTTTGAAAAAACCGAATATGATTTTGGTGTTGTCAAACCTGGCATCTCCGTTTCTACGGATTTTAAATTCACCAACACCGGAAAATCTGATCTTATCATCAGAAAAACCAAAGCAAATTGTGGATGCACAGCTTCAGAACCGGATAAAAAGGTATTAAAACCAGGGGAAAGC
>DASPJL010000098.1:0-9860 GCA_035628645.1 Cytophagales bacterium
GACCTTATAGCGACTTTATAGTGATGTGTCTTCGGTCGTCCTCCGTTCATTCTCCGATCATCCTATAGTGTCCCTTCCTAAAATAAGTTGACAGTTGTTACACTTAAAACTGAAGATAATTTACACCTCAAATTGATAATCCTAATTGCACTTTACAAGGATTGAACTAAGGGTAACTACTCCCTTCACCTTCAGTCTACTCATTTCTATTTAAAAACTGCAGCACACGGCGTTGTTTTAAAAACAAATTACTCATGAATGAGTACCTTTTAGTACCTTTGCGGCCTATAAATAAAAAATCATCGTAACCCCAGCTTTACATTGCTTTGGGGTTTCATTTTTAGCTTTTGAAATTAAGTACTTTTATGAATGAAATGATTCTTATCCTTGATTTTGGTTCCCAATACACTCAGTTGATTGCCAGAAGAGTACGGGAACTAGACATATATTGTGAGATCCATCCCTTTAATAAAATACCTGCACTTTCTAAAAACCTGAAAGGCGTAATTCTTTCCGGAAGCCCCTGTTCAGTAAGAGAACCAAATGCACCTAATCCTGATTTATCCATTTTTAGAGGGAAAATACCTGTTCTTGCAGTATGTTATGGAGCACAATTGCTGGCGCTTCAAAATAAAGGAGAAGTTATCCCCTCTACCGTGAGAGAATATGGTCGGGCTCGTCTTTCTGCCATAAATACCAATGATAGATTATTTACCAATGTTACCTTGAATTCTCAGGTTTGGATGTCACACGGCGACACCATACTATCTGTACCTTCAAATTTTGAAGTGACCGCAAGTACGGATTCCGTAAAAATTGCTTCTTTTAAGATTAAAGGGGAAGATACTTATGGTATACAATTTCACCCGGAAGTAACACATTCAGTAGAAGGAAAAACGATCCTTAAAAACTTTTTGGTCAACATCTGTAAATGTTCCCAGGAATGGACCTCGGAGACTTTTATAAGCAGTAAAATAAAGGAACTAAAGGAGAAATTAGGGAACGATAAGGTAGTTATGGGACTGTCCGGTGGTGTTGACTCTTCTGTAGCTGCTACCCTCATTCATCAGGCAATTGGAGGTAACTTAACCTGTATTTTTGTCGACAACGGGTTACTGAGGAAAAATGAGTTTCAGGAAGTGTTGGACTCTTACCAGCACATGGGGCTGAATGTAATAGGTGTAGATGCAAAGGATAAATTCTATGCGGCATTAAAAGGAATTTCTGACCCTGAGTTGAAAAGAAAAGCCATTGGAAGGGTCTTTATTGAAGTATTTGATGAAGAGGCCCATAAAATAACGAATGTAAAATGGCTGGGACAAGGAACCATTTACCCGGATGTAATTGAATCTGTTTCGGTAAAAGGTCCTTCTGCTACAATAAAGTCACACCATAACGTAGGCGGACTTCCTGATTTTATGAAACTTAAAGTAATAGAACCTTTAAACACCTTGTTCAAAGATGAAGTAAGAGAAGTTGGTAAAGCTTTGGATATTGATCCTAAAATTTTGGGAAGGCATCCTTTCCCAGGTCCTGGACTAGGCATCAGGATTTTAGGAGACGTAACCGCAGAAAAGGTAAGGGTACTGCAAGAAGTAGATCATCTTTTTATCACAGGATTAAAAACTCATAACTTATACGATGAAGTATGGCAGGCTGGAGCAATTCTTTTGCCGGTACAATCAGTGGGCGTTATGGGAGATGAAAGAACCTATGAAAATGTAGTCAGCCTCAGAGCAGTAACAAGTCTTGATGGCATGACAGCAGATTGGTGTCATTTGCCTTATGAGTTTCTAGCCCATATATCCAACGAAATCATTAATAAAGTGAGGGGCGTGAACAGAGTAGTGTATGACATCAGCTCAAAGCCCCCTGCAACCATAGAATGGGAATAAAAAGAAGTTATAAGTCATAACTAATAATAATGACTTGTGATTTAATTTCGAGAGCTGTAAATTTATTTATAAAACAGGGGTTATATTTATAAAAATCACAATATTTAAAAATATAATTTTGTCAATCGCAATGAAGAGGCATTTTTATTGCGAATTACATTGATTTGATTTTTGCCATTTTTAAACTAGCTTTGTAGAAATAAAAAACGATAATGGTAAGGCTTTCGATAAATTATATTAATGAGAAATCAAACAACAACTGTTGCTGTATATTTCTTTATTAAATCACGGAAGCTAATTATAGATACAATCTTTCTAAGGTCTTCCGAAACTGAAGACCTTTTTTATTTGATAGAAATTAACAATTAAATGATCTGGGCCGGAGAATTTATTTAAACCGAGCCCCCTTTATTCAAAACAATAAAAATATGCTAGGATTTATTTCTGAACTCGAGAACCCAATAGTACAAAAAGATATCATCGATCTTGAAAAAAGGATCAGATTATATCGGGAAGGAAAAATCACGGACGAAAAGATGCGAAGTCTACGGTTGGTTCGCGGAATATATGGTCAAAGGCAACCTGGGGTTCAGATGATAAGAATAAAGATTCCCCAAGGCGTGCTTACTTTTAAACAGTTACTTAAGATTTGCGATATATCAGACAAATACGCTTCTAAAAACCTTCATCTAACCACCAGGCAAGATATTCAAATACACTATGTTAGCTTGGACAGAACTCCTGAATTGTATTCAGAGTTGGCTAAGGATGACCTCACATTAAGAGAGGCTTGCGGAAATACAGTACGGAATGTAACTGCTTCCCCAACAGCCGGCATTGACCCAAATGAGCCTTTCGATGTTACACCTTATGCAAACACCACTACCCATTATTTTCTGAGAAACCCCATTTCTCATGATATGGCAAGGAAATTTAAAATTTCCTTCTCTGCTTCAGATGAAGATACCGCGTTTTCTTTCATCCATGATGTAGGACTAATTCCTAAAATCAAAGAAGTGGACGGAAAGGAAGTAAGAGGATTTAAAGTAGTGATTGGCGGAGGATTGGGCGCCCAGCCCCTTCATGCTTTCCCGGCTTATGATTTCTTACCTGCAGACCAGATTATCCCATTAATAGAAGGAGTTATAAGGGTGTTTGACAGATATGGGGAAAGAGCAAACAGAAATAAAGCAAGGTTAAAATATCTTATAGCAAAAGTTGGTTTTGAGGAATTAATGCGAATGGTAGAGGAAGAAAGACTGGCTTTAAAATCAAAGACTTTCCCAATGCCTGAAGAACCCAAAGCTGTCGTTATTCCTGAGCCAAGACCAAATCCTGAATATGAAATAAAGAACCCTGAGAGATACCAGGCCTGGTTAAAAACTAATGTTTTCGAACAAAAACAAAAAGGTTATTATGGCGCTTTTGTTCGTATTCCTTTAGGAGACATCGACACGGAAAGAGCTAGAATACTTGCTGCCTTAATGAAAGACTATACTGCCGATGATGTGAGGGTGACTGTAAACCAGGGCTTGTTGTTCAAATATATAAGACTCGAGGCTTTGCCTTACATCTATTCTGTTTTGGAAAGGATAGGTTTTGACGCTCCAGGCCACGATAGTACAGCAGATATCGCCGCATGCCCCGGAACAGACACTTGTAACCTTGGTATTACAAGTAGCACAGGAGCAGCAAAGGTATTGGAAGATGTGATTAATAATGAATATCCTGACCTTGTTCATAACTCGGATATTAAAATAAAAATAAGCGGTTGTATGAATGCTTGTGCCCAACATAATATGGTAAGCATTGGCTTTCACGGAAGTTCTGTAAAACACGCTCAAGGTGTAGTACCGGCATTGCAGGTTTTGCTTGGCGGCGGACCTTTGGGAGACGGTAAAGGACGATATTCGGACAGGGTTATAAAAGTACCTAGTAAGAGAGGGCCGGACGTGCTCAGGGCTTTATTGGACGATTACGAAAACAATTCGGAGCAAGGCGAATATTATATCAATTACTATGAGCGAAAAGGTAAGGATTACTTTTATCAACTATTAAAACCATTTGCAAACCTTGCTACTATTGAACCATCTGATTTTGTAGACTGGGGTCATGAAAAGAATTACAAGACAGCAATAGGTATCGGAGAATGTGCGGGTGTGGTAATAGATTTAATTTCCACCTTATTTTATGAAGCGGATGAAAAATTCGAGTTGTCATTAGACAACCTGAAGGAAGGAAACTATGCTGATTCCATTTATCAAAGCTATACAGGGTTGATCATCACAGCGAAAGCTTTGCTTCTTGACAAATCAGTAAATTGCAACACCCACATAGGAATCATTGACGATTTTCAGAAACACTTTATCGAATCCGGAGAAATTAAAGACGTGGATTTTAAAGATATGCTTTTGCAAATAAATAAAAATGAACCCACAAAAGAATTTGCAACCAGGTATATCCAACAGGCCCAGGATTTTATCAAGTTAGCAAGAGAATTCAGAAGAGAGCCTATTGCTCTGCCTGGACTAGCAGACTCTCTTTCAGAAATTAACGGATAAAAACAAGAATGGTAAACCCAGATAATACAATTCATCCAAGGCTTACCTTGGTAGGTGCAGGGCCCGGAGATGCTGAGTTAATCACAATCAAGGGTTTTAAAGCGCTGGCCGATGCCGACGTAGTATTATATGATGCACTTGTCAGCAAGGAATTATTAAAATATTGCCGTCCATCGTGCATTAAGATTTTTGTAGGAAAAAGAAGAAACAAACATACTTATACTCAGGATGAGATAAACCGGCTGATTGTCGAAATGGCATTAAAGCATGGACATGTGGTAAGATTGAAAGGAGGTGATCCTTTTGTATTCGGAAGAGGCCATGAGGAAATTGAGTTCGCAGAATGTTTTAATATCGAAACCTCCGTGGTTCCCGGTATAAGCAGTGTTATAGCAGTTCCGGAAATTCAGGGATTTCCACTTACAAAGAGAGGCATAAGCGAAAGTTTCTTTGTTGCCACCGGAACTACCTCAAAGGGAGAAATTTCGGAAGATATCTTCTTGGCAGCCAAGTCAGAGGCGACTGTAGTTATCTTAATGGGAATGCATCGTTTAAATGAAATAGTAAACATTTTCTCAAATGAAGGCAAACAAGGAATTCCTGTAGCCATTATTCAAAATGGCACTATGCCTGATGAAAAAGTAGGCTTGGGAACCATTGCCACTATAGAAGAAGTTGCTAAAAACCAAGGACTTGGTTCTCCGGCTGTGATAGTAATTGGTGAAGTAGTGAGACTGCATAAAGACTACGATGACGAAATGGAAAACTTTAATTTAATTAAGAACGCGAAAAACTTATCTTAATTAATAGAGGTTTCAACAAAGCGATGACATCCCATTTGATTTTCTGCAGTCTTAGCAAAACAACTGAGGGAGGTCATCGCCAAAGCTGAATCATTAATTTTGATAAATGAAAGAAGTCCAACTTCCTGAGCAAAAGGAAAATAATCAGCTTTTCCCCATATTTCTAAAACTTCATTCTTTACATACTTTAATTATCGGTGGAAGGTATGTAGGATTTGAAAAACTAAATGCGGTTCTTTCTAATAGCCCTGAAGCAAAAGTTACCCTCGTTGCAATTGAAATAAGCGAAGAAGTAAAAAAACTTGCCTCGCATCATCCTAACGTTACACTTCTAAACCGCTCTTTTGAGGAAAGTGATTTGGAAGGAAAAGATCTGGTAATTATCGGAACCAACGACAATGAGCTAAACAGGTCTATTCAAGGCTTAAGCAAGAAAAATAAGGTTCTGACAAATGTTGCGGATACCCCTGAACTATGCGACTTTTATCTAAGTTCGGTAGTTCAAAAAGGGAACCTGAAAATTGCTATATCAACAAACGGCAAATCCCCGACAGTGGCAAAGCGTGTAAAGGAAATGTTGAACGAAAGTTTTCCATCGGAACTGGACAAAGTGTTGGATAATTTATCCCAAATCCGAAACAAGCTAAAAGGTGATTTCACAGAAAAGGTAAAACAATTGGATGGAATCACCTCTGTGCTGGTAGAGAACAAAAAGAAGAAAACGAGGAAAACAATTCAAATCATCATCAGCGTCGGAGTAGCTTTAGCATTGATGATTTTAGGGCATTTGATTTTTAGGAGTATTTTATAAGGACTCAGGAAGCCTCTTCATTTCCCCATCTTTCCACTATTTCCAATTTGAATTCAAGCATAATACCTGCTATAATTGCAATTTCCCAAACAACAACCTTGAAGATATCTGAAATACAAGCGCCAATAGCTGAAGAGATGGCTGAATTTGAAAAAAAATTCAGAGAATTCATGAAAAGTCATGTCATGTTATTGGATAAGATAATGACATACATCGTTAAGCAGAAAGGAAAACAGATCCGACCTATGTTTGTATTTCTTACTGCGCATATTTCCGGGGGAGTAAATGAATCAACCCATAGAGGCGCCGCTCTAATAGAACTTCTTCATACGGCTACTCTTGTCCACGACGATGTCGTAGATGACGCTTCATATAGAAGAGGCTTTTTCTCAATAAATGCTTTATGGAAAAATAAAATTGCCGTTCTTGTAGGTGATTATCTCCTATCCAGAGGACTACTTCTTTCTATAAATAACAACGATTTTGAATTGTTAAAACTTGTTTCCAATGCAGTAAAAGAGATGAGCGAAGGGGAGCTCCTGCAAATGGAAAAAGCAAGAAATCTTGACATTACAGAAGATGTATATTTTGATATAATACGTCAGAAAACTGCTTCTCTTATTTCAAGTTGTTGCGCTGTGGGAGCATCCTCCGCCGGTGCTTCGAAAGAAATTGTGGAAAAATTCAAAGATTTTGGGGAAAAGGTAGGCATTGCCTTCCAAATCAAAGACGATCTTTTTGATTATGGAAATGAAGAAATAGGAAAACCAGTGGGCATAGACATTAAAGAAAAGAAAATGACTTTGCCTTTGATCTATGCGCTTAATAATGCCAGTTGGGGTGAAAAAAGAAGGATTGTAAATATTGTTAAAAACGATAGCGAAAAGCCAAAAAAAGTTGCTGAGGTTATCGAATTCGTCAAAAAAAGTGGGGGAATAGAATACGCTACCGAAGCAATGAACAGGTACTTTGAAGCAGCGAATTCCATTCTCAACTCGTTTGAAAATTCAATTTACAAGTCCAGTTTGCAGCAATTGATCCGGTTTACCATAGAACGAAATAAATAATTGATAATAAGTTAATGCGCTGTTATGCCGATTAAGGAAAGTCTGACAGTTACCGAAGAAACGATTTAAAGAATAGCAAGAGTTCTCCTGTAGTCTGTCCTCGAACCTCATGCCTCTAACCCCTTTTAAACTTCAAAGCTTATGATTTTTGGAATAGGAACAGACCTGGTGGATGTAGAAAGAATAAAGAAAAAAGTAGAAAGTGACCAGGGCTTCAAAGAAAAGATTTTCACCCTTCATGAAATAGAATATTGCGAAACCCAAACCTTTAAAGCTGAAAACTATGCCGCCCGCTTTGCTGCAAAAGAGGCTTTCTTAAAAGCCCTGGGAACAGGATGGATAGGCGAACTGGCCTTTCATGAAATAGAGGTTTCCAAAGATGGGCTCGGAAAGCCTTTTCTCCGGTTATATGGAAAAACCAAAGCCCATATTGACCAAAATGGTATTAAAAATCTTCATCTTTCTTTAAGTCATATTAAGTCAATTGCCCAGGCTGTAGTAATTTTAGAAAAGTAAAAATGTAAAGCATCCTACACTAATGTGGAATAAAGAAATAGAGTACGCATCAAAGGAAGAAATTAAAAAATACCAGGAACATGAACTATTTTTTACCCTTAAATACCTGGAAAATAATTCTCCCTTCTACTCGAGGGTTTTTAAGGAAAACAATATTGCCCTGTTCAAAATCAAAAAGCTTGAGGATCTTGCCTTACTTCCGGTTACTACGAAAGACGATCTTCAGAAATACAACAATGACTTTTACTGTGTGCCCAGAAATAAGATCATCGATTATGTAACTACAAGCGGCACCCTTGGCGACCCGGTTACTTTTGTGCTTACAGATAAAGATCTGGAACGCCTGGCGTACAATGAATACTTTTCTTTTAAGGTAGCAGGCGCCTCTTCCGAAGACGTCTTCCAGTTAATGACCACTATTGACAGACGGTTTATGGCAGGCTTGGCCTATTTTTTAGGGGCGAAAAAATTAGGCGCCGGAATTGTGCGTGTAGGATCAGGAATCCCTGAATTACAATATGATACCATTCAAAGAATTTCACCGACAAACCTTATAGCCGTCCCCTCCTTTCTGTTAAAGATGATTGAATACGCTGAAAACCATCAAATTGACTATAAAAACAGCAGCATCAAAAAGGCCATTTGTATAGGAGAGCCGTTAAGAAATGAAGACTTTTCTCTAAATAATCTTGGAAAGAAGATCAAGGACAAATGGGATATAGAACTTTATTCCACTTATGCCTCCACAGAAATGGCGACTTCCTTTACCGAATGTAGAGAAGGAAAAGGCGGCCACCACAATCCTGAACTCATAATTGTAGAATTCCTTGATGAGAATAATAATCCAGTGGAGGAAGGAGAAGCTGGAGAAGTTACGATCACTACCCTTCAAACAGAGGGAATGCCATTACTGCGCTTTAAAACAGGAGACATTTGTCATTTTTACACCGAACCTTGTAAGTGTGGAAGAAAGACACTAAGGGTTGGTCCGGTGATTGGCCGGAAAAATCAAATGATAAAATATAAGGGAACAACCCTTTATCCACCTGCATTGTACGACCTTCTAAATAATATAGAAGGCGTTGTGAATTACATCATTGAATTGAACACCAATCAGATAGGAACAGATGAAATTTTAATCAGGGTAGGCACAAAATTTCCTTCTGAGGACCTCGAAAAAACGTTAAAGGATCATTTTAGGGCTAAATTAAGAGTAGCGCCTTCCATTCAGTTTGAAAGTGTCGAGGAGATCCAAAAAACGCAATTTCAGGAAACCAGCAGAAAACCCGTCATTTTCATTGATAAAAGAGAAAATAAAAGTAATTAAAATCAATATAATAAAATGTATTATTATTTGATTTTCAATCAACTATCAGCTGATTAATTAATAAAGGCTTTAAAATTATACGACTAGAAAAACTTTTTTGATTATTTTTCGATTAATCGGAATGCCCAACACAATAGCAACCATCTCAAAGGAATTATCCAACTTTATCTCCTCAAATATACTAGCCCAGGATGTACTTCTGACACCTGAAACTTCATTAGGAAATCTGGGGGTAGATTCTTTTTCAATTATCGAAATTGTTTTGTTTATTGAAAGAAAATACGGCGTGGTGATCCCGGATGAAAATTTAACTCCGGAAAACTTAAAAAATGTATCCACGCTGGCAACTTGTACTTACAATTTTTTAAAGAATTGAGTTTCACTGAAAGAATATTAAGATGCTCTCAAAGGCTTCAAAGAAACACTCTTTTGTGACCTTTGCCTTTTTTATTACTTTGCGTCATAGCGTGAAACATTATTTACAAGATGCAGAATGAATTTCCTTCAAAAATACCTTTAACCGGTTCGGATTATTTTCATCTTTTCCTTGATCAACACGCCAGAAAAAACCCCGGAAGCGGTAATATTGGAAGGCTTGCAGTAAAAGTAGAAGGCGCTATACAAGCAACAACCATTACTGAGAAATTAAAGAGCGATGCATTTCTCCGTTGGACGGGATCTTTATTTGTAAAAAAAGGTTTTCTATTCGCCACTCCTTTTTGGGTCGTTAAAAAAGAAACTCACATTCGATTTCAGGAATTTTTTATTTCTGAAAAAGATAACTTGCCTGATGAAATACTAGTCCGCAATATTTCCCCCGAAACGCCTCCATTGATTAACCTGGACTTGATTCATAATAAGGAAGGCACATCTACTATTA